>CADBOV010000255.1 GCA_902796385.1 uncultured Lachnospiraceae bacterium | reverse complement strand
CAGGTAGTTACGGTCCGTATCATCGAAGGAAAGGATACCTATTACATCTCGGATGACGACCTGAAGGCGATCGATAACCTGGTGATCGCAACCGTCTCCGATGAGAACAAGAAGAAAAAGCCTGAGGAAGGCGGAACCGAAGAAAAGAAGGAAGACGGAACGGATTCCACAGAAAAGAGCTGGGGTTGATCACCTCAGCTCTTTTCTCTGTCATATTGCAGATGATCATTGTTTACTCTACGGTTACGGATTTTGCCAGATTTCTCGGCTTATCCACATCCAGTCCTCTTGCATCGGAGGTATAGTACGCGATCAGCTGAAGTACCGCTGCCGTTGCAAATACGGAGAAGGTGGGGCCTGCATCCGGGATCCGGATCTGACGATCGCAAACCGCATCATCCGGTTTCTCCTCGTCATGGCTGATCAGAACCACATAAGCGCCGCGGCTCTTAACCTCGCGGACATTTGAAATGGTCTTCAGGTATACATCCGGCTCGGTGGCGATGGCAATAACCGGAACATTTTCGGAGATCAGCGCGATGGTACCGTGCTTCAGTTCTCCTGCCGCATAGGCTTCTGCATGAATGTAGGAAATCTCCTTCAGCTTCAGGGAAGCCTCAAGGCTCATGGTATAATCAATGCCTCGTCCGATATAGAATACATCCTGTGCCAGCTTGATATGGTTGGCGATCCGCTTGATGTTATTTGCATTTTCCAGTGTTTCGGCGATCAGTGCGCCTGCGCCGGAAAGCTTTTCGATGAACTCCTTTGTCTCCTCTTCCGAAAGGATCCCCTTCACGAAGCCCATCCGTGCCGCCAGCAGATACATGGCGGAGATCTGAACCGTATATGCCTTTGTACTTGCAACCGCGATCTCCGGTCCCGCATGGGTATACAGCACGTAATCACTTTCACGGGCAATGGTGGAGCCCTTTACATTTACGATGGAAATGACCTTCGAGCCCTTGCTCTGCGCGATCTCCAGCGCCTTCAGTGTGTCAATGGTCTCACCGGACTGGGACAGAACGATGGTCAGGGTTTCTTCATCAATGATCGGGTCCTTATAACGGAACTCGGAAGCGATCTCCACCTGAACGGGAATGCGAAGCCGGCTTTCGATCACCTTTGCTCCAACCATTCCTGCATGCATTGCCGTTCCGCAGGCAACAACCACAACCCGCTTTGCATTCTTCAGCACATCATCCGGGATTCCGTCTTCCGTGAAGTCCGGCATTCCTTCCGATACTCTCGGGGTAATGGTCCGCTCCAGCGCTTCCGGCTGCTCATAGATCTCCTTCAGCATGAAATGCGGATAGCCGCCCTTCTGTGCCGATTTGATATCCCAGTTTACTTCCAGCATTTCCGGGATCACTTTATTTCCCTTCATGTCCTCAACGCGGATGGATTCTCTGGTCATGGTCAGCACATGATATTCCGGAACTACAAAGTACTTCTTTGAATACGGGATCAGTGCCGTCAGGTCCGATGCGATGATGGTTCCTTCATCAAAAACCGCAGCAACCAACGGGCTGACATTTCTTACGCAGTAGATCACACCGGGATGATCCTCAAACATGATGCAGAGCGCAAATGAACCTGCAAGAAGCTTCACGGTCTTACGGATCGCACGGATCGGATCATCCTCATAAAGCTTGTCCAGAAGGGCTGCAACAACCTCTGTATCGGTCTCTGACTTCAGTTTCTCGGAAAGACCGTATTCTACCGTCAGTTCCCGGTAGTTCTCGATGATTCCGTTATGGATCAGTGCCACACGTCCGCAGCAATGCGGATGTGCATTTGTATCGGTTACTCCTCCGTGGGTTGCCCAGCGTGTATGTCCGATACCGCAGGTTCCCTTGGTATCCATGTCTTCCGCTGCCGCGCGAAGCTCGGCCACGCGTCCGGTCTTCTTCTTCAGAAGGATGCCCTTTTCATCATCCAGTACCGCAATTCCCGCACTGTCATATCCACGATATTCCAGCTGCTCCAGTCCGCTGATCAACACATCCTTTGCGGGGAGTTCCCCTGTAAATCCTACGATTCCACACATATTCTTATTCTCCTTTTCTTTCATAAACGGGATCTTGTGGCAGAAAATGTCCGAAAAAATACAATCAGTAATAATCCCCGTCATCTCACATTGTGAAGATCATACGAAGACACAACAATACAGACTGCCACCTGTAAGACAGACTGATCCCCTGGTTTATTTTCAAATGGGAGGCACCATGCCTCATGCAGCGTCTTATGCTTTGTCCCGGCCGTTACCGGCCGTATTTGTCATAAGACTTACGAACTGCCGTCCGGAAGCGCATCCGCCGAATTGATGACTGAAAGAACATGTTCCGGAATCCCGGAGCCCGGGCATCTTCGGATCCTCCTTCAGTTTTCGATAACGCTTCACCTCGTCAGGCTGCTGGCGTGAACCGCCGAATGCAGCCACATGGCGCTAAGGTTTCTGAACCTTTCGAACTCTATGCTCCTCCTTTTCACATAGATGGGGTCATTATAACATACATTATGTAATCTTGCAACGCCGGAAGACGGATCGCAGTATATTCCACGATCCGTCTTCTTTATTTATCCGGTTATCTGATCCAGTTCCGGGAAAAGGAGTCATTTTTTAATCTGTAATTGTCAGCTGATCATGGATCCTGCAGGTACATCCTGTCTGTCTGTTGTAAGGAGTGACAGCTTTCCGTCCGCATCTTCCGCGCAGAGCAGCATTCCCTGTGATTCGATGCCTGCCAGTTTCGCGGGCTTCAGATTTGTGATCACTACAACTTTCTTTCCTACCATGTCTTCCGGAGAATAATAATTCTTGATTCCGGATACGATCTGCAGAACGCGGCCCTCCACCTGAACCTGTGAGCAGAGCAGTTTCTTGGACTTCGGCACTTCCTCACAAGAGAGGATCTGTCCTACCTGGAGCTGCATCTTATCAAACTCCTCGATGCTGATCTCCTCTTTTACAACTGCCTCGATACGGTCAGGTTCGGACTTCTCCGGCTTTTCTTCCTTAACTGCCTTCTTTACCGGTTCCGGTTCCTTGCTCGGGAAACGGACTGCGATCTCTTCCAGCATCTTCTCCATATCAATCCTTGCGAAGAGGATCTCCGGAGTATCCGTTACGCGGTTTCCGGAAGGATAAAGACCGAAGGTTCCGAGCTCCGTAACCTTTCTTTTCTCCGTGCAAAGCTGTGCAACGATCTTATCTGCCGTTTCCGGAAGGAAGGAAGCCAGAAGGCTGGCACCGATGGTGATTCCCTCTACCAGATTATACAGAACGGTATTCAGACGGTCGCTCTTGGATTCATCTTTTCCGAGAACCCACGGCATGGTTTCATCGATATATTTATTCAGACGACGGAAGATATTGAAGATCTCCGTCAGTGCATCTGCACATTTCAGCTTATCCATGCACTCATTTACATGGATCCGGTAAGCACGGATGCATTCCTTCAGGTCCGCATCCACCTCATCCGATACACCGGCGTTCATTACAACACCACCGGAATACTTGTTGACCATGGAAATGGTACGGTTCACAAGATTTCCCAGTGTATTTGCCAGATCGGAATTGATCCGCTCGATCAGAAGCTCCCAGGAGATCACACCGTCATTCTCATACGGCATCTCATGCAGTACGAAATAACGTACCGCATCCACGCCGAACAGATCCACCATATCATCGGCATAGAGTACATTTCCGCGGGACTTACTCATCTTTCCGTCGCTCTGGATCAGCCAGGGATGACCGAACACCTGCTTCGGAAGCGGAAGATCCAGCGCCATCAGCAT
>CADBOV010000254.1 GCA_902796385.1 uncultured Lachnospiraceae bacterium | reverse complement strand
CATGACGACGTTTTTCTGATAGTTGATGTCCCGCAGAGCCCGGCCGATTTCAGCCCAGGGAAGGTTCCCCTTTCCCGGAACACGGCGGTTGTTCTCGCCTGTATGGAAGTGCCCGAGCCTGCTTCCTGCAAGGCGGATGGCCGCGCCCATGTCGTCTTCTTCGATATTCATATGGAAAGTGTCCAGCATGATCTTGACCGCGTCCACATCGACTTCTTCGACGAAAGCTTTGCATTCTGCACAGGTATTGAGAAGATACCCTTCAAAACGGTTCAGGACTTCAAGACAGTAATCCACTCCGCATTCTCCCGCGATCCGGCCTACCGTGCGCACATTCTGGATACTCCGTGCGCGGTCTCCTTCTTTATCGATGGGTCTTGTATAATCTACCGGCCAGTAAGAATAGATACCGCCGCCGATGGTATGAATGTCCATGATCTCCAGCTTTTTCAGGATATCCGTGAAGAAGCGGACCGCGTTTTTCTGAATTGCAGGATCGGCGCTGCCGAGGTTTTCATCCGGTCCCGGACCGTAACCTGCAGTCAGGATGATCCCGTTGTCCTCCGCGATCTTGCGCATCTCGATCAGTTTATCTTTTGATGCGTTTTTCAGCATGGCACAGGACAGCTCAAGAATATCAAATCCCAGTTTTTTTGCCTTGGGAATATACTGTGCCTGATCGACGTTCCATTCTTTTGCCCAGTAGGCAAAATAGATCCCGTACTTCATTTTGTTTTCCTCCTTATTTGCACCGTGATAATGATCCGCAGCCTTGAAAGGCGGTATCTCTGGTTGACGGAGATCACATGACGATCTCCCGTTCGTACAGTCCGAAATAGTACCCGGGATCCGGTTCCGTGACTTTTCGGGAAGCGATTCCCGGTGAAACGCCCATGATGGACGTGGTCTCCTGCCAGGAGAGGGGTTTCCCGTACATATCGGTCATTCGCCCGCCTGCTTCCTCCAGGATGATCCCGCCGGTGATATAATCCCAGAGATGCAGTTTCATTTCATAATACATGCCTGCCCGGCCGCTGGCTACCATGCAGAGCGCATATTCGGCGCAGCCCATGGAACGGATGCCGGCGCAGGTTCCAAGATATTCCAGAGCCAGCTGTTTTGAGTATTCTGCAGCCACAAGGTCAAAGCCGGCAGTACCGGCAAGGACGATGCTGTTTTCCAGATCATTGTCGGAAGAATGGAGCCGGCGGTCGTTTTCATAAGCGCCTTCTCCCTTCAGGGCATAGAACATCTGATCTGTCCAGGGACAGTAGACGACTCCCGCGTAGGGCTTTCCGTCTTTCATGAGACCGATGGATGTGACGCTGGGATGCAGGTTGTGAATGAAGTTCGTGGTCCCGTCGATGGGATCGATCACGAAAAGAAATCCTTTTTCGTATTCCGCGCGAAATACATCCTGGCCGTCCTCTTCTCCAAGAAAGCGCGCTTCCGGCAGGATCCGGCCGAGTTTTTCCATCAGAAACGCCTGGATCCGCTTGTCATATTCCGTTACAAAATTGGCGTGGCCGGGCTTCAGCTCTACCTGCATATCAGCGTTGTGAGCGGACAGCATGACAGCGCCCGCCTCCCGGGCGGCGTTCTGGATCTGGATCAGCAGTTCATTCATAGTCTTGTCTCTCCATAAAATGTCGGATATAAAACATCTGTACCTTGATAAAAAATCCTGACGCCAGATGTCGGGTGAGATTACAAGGATCATTATAACATAGAAAAGCCTTCAGGTGCAAAATGCACTTCTGTTCTTGTAAAAAATCCCGATATGGAGTACAATATGGAATAGATTTTCTTGCACATTTTCAGCAAGAAGGGAGGTTATCGATGTACGACAAAAAATATGAGGTATTTAATGATTTCAGGAAGATGGCTCTTGTGACGGCCGGGAATCCGAGAGATTTTAATACTATGACGATCGGATGGGGCGGTCTTGGGACGATCTGGGGCAAGCCTGTCTGCACGGTTTATGTGCGGAAGAGCCGTTACACGTATGAGTATCTTGAAAAGAATGAATATTTTACGGTGAGCTTCTTTGACTCTGATCGTGAAGCGCTTATTTATCTGGGATCACATTCCGGCAGGGATGGAGATAAAGTGAAGGCATCGGGACTTACCCCCATGTCAGTCGAACATGGTGTTGCTTTTCGGGAAGCTTCCGCAACGCTGACCTGCAAAAAACTGTACAAACAGCTGATGGATGCTGAGGCAATTCCGCAGGACATCAGGGACCGTTTTTATTCCGGTGAGGATGAGGGTAACATGCATTACATGTTTATCGGTGAGGTTGTTCATGCGGAGGAGGGAAGGAAATGATTTGCACTAAATGCGGAAAAACAATTGCGGATGGCGCAAAATTCTGTGCTTTTTGCGGAGCAGTTCAGAACGCAGCTCCGGGGGGAGCTCCCTATGGCCGCGGCGGAGATGCGTTTGGTTCGCGCGGCGGAGCACCGGGACGTGGCGGTGATGTATTTGGCGGAGCACCGGGCCGCGGCGGTGATGTATTTGGCGGAGCGCCGAGACGCGGCGGTGATGCGTTCGGCGGAGCGCCGAGGCGTGGAGGAGATGCATTCGGCGGAGCGCCGGGCCGTGGCGGAGATGCGTTTGGTTCGCGCGGCGGGTCCTCTTTTGGCAGAGGCGGCGGGTATGACCGTCCGGCAAGAAAAGACGGAGGAGCGAATTTCATTTTGCTTCTGATCGGCGCGATTCTTGCAGCAGCAGGGGGGATCGTCAGACTCTGCATGAATATTACCTGGAAAGACAGTCTGAAATCTGTCTGGGACAGTGCGAAGATGGCATCCTCGTTTGCCAAAGACGAAGCAGTTATGACAAAAGTGGCGGTCATTTTAATGATTCTCTATCACGCTTTGCCGGGGCTTCTGATCATTCTTTTCGCAGTCCTGGTTATCACAGCAGGAAGACGGCGTCCAGTGTCTACAGGAACTCCGACGATCGTAATTCCTGTCGTTGAATTCATTCTTCCAAATGTTATTTTTATCTGGGGAATTATTGAAGCAAGCAGCGTTTCCAGGATTTCAGGCGGAGAGATCTTTAAAGCGGAGATGGAGACGTTTTTCCTTCCGGTACTTTTGGAAATCGTATTTGCAGTTGTCTATTTCATCGTAGTCCTTAAACTGAGCAACGCGAAAAAGGTCTTTATCTGGATCGTTCCGATTCTTGGCGCTGTGTCTTTTGTCTATATGCTGGTCCTTCACTTGATTTATAAGGACGAGCATATATACAGAGGCTTTGATTTTATGATCAATGGAACGAAAAGTGCGGATATCATGTATCTGGTCTCCTTTGCGCTGTTCTTTGCGGGCGCATGTGTTGCAGTATTTGGTTTCCCCAGAAATGGCGGCCGTTTGCCGGGACCGGGAATGGATTCCAGAGATCCCTATGGCAGAGGGCCCTATGACAGAGAGCGGTACGCAAGAGGCAGCAGGGATTCCTTTGGCAGGTATTGATTTTTCTTCCTTTATGAAGAAAATCATAATGAATTTTATGGATTTTTTAGAAAATGAACAAATTTTCCTCACATTTGCAGGGTATCATAGAGACATCTTAAGAGAACAGCAGAGCTCTTAAGATAAACTCTTTCCTTTCCCTAAAATATGTGGCATAGACCACCGGTAACTGTGAAGTACCGGTGGTTCTTTGCGTTTCAGGGAAACGGTAGAACAAAAGACTGCCAATCCGGGGAAAACAGGGCAGCTATCATGATCAGCTGAGAAAAGTAACAAGAACAGGTTACAAGTCAAACCCTGGGCAGGGTTTGACTTGTAACGAGGGGGGCAAAAGTTTGCGCTTTACGAGCCGATTCTTGCTGCTTTTCTACCTGTTTCAGAAGGGAAGGGCATACGAAAGGGGAGAAAGACTTGCTTTTCCGCTTCATTTCACCTCAGGAACCATCTGAATGTGTGCCGATAAGATCAGTGAATTCTTTGAAGAGAAGACGGTCAGACAACTGTCTGCTTCACATGGGAAGATCATTGGGAACACCGAGGAGTTCGCCAGAAAGACAACGGAGAAACAGGACGCCATTTTCGCAGCCCTCACGGCGGGGAATGTGATGTATGCGGAGGCGTGAATAACACAGAAGCAGCAAGAAGCAAAAAGAAGCTCTTGACAAAACTGAAGAAGGATAGTAAAATATTCTTTGCTGAGAAGGAAATCAGAATTGACTTTTCAGCGGAT
>CADBOV010000253.1 GCA_902796385.1 uncultured Lachnospiraceae bacterium | reverse complement strand
GGTGGAAGTAAAATCCATGCCCCTCTCGTGGGTGTATTCCTGCAGGGACCGGTAGTCTGCCTCACCGAAATGGTCAAACTTTAAAAACAATTCATACTGGGTCTTGGTGGGTTCCTTGCTGGTATCCCAGTAGGCCGGAGAATTCTTCGATACGATGGTTCCGGCCTTATAGGACTGGAATTTAGCGCAGTCTATCCCCGCTTCGGCGGCCTTGTCGATATACAGCTTGGCCGATTCTAAGGGGCTGATGCCCAAAACTCGGGCGGTATCGTAGAAATTCACGCCCATTTCAGCGATCAGGTAGGGTTTGGTATCTCTCATGGCAGATCTCCTTTATAAACTGTTGATAAGACGCATCACCCGGTTCCGTCCCTCGCTCAGATTATGACTTAGAAGCAGGTTCTGAAAGCGCTGACGGGCCTTCCCGGACATATTCAGGTACATTTTCAGGGTGCCTTCGATGATCTCATCATCCGGGTTCAGTCCAATGTATGAAAAACCGTTTTCATTGCTGACGAAGCTGTGAAGCTCCTCCCGCTTGTTCTGGGCCATGGCAATGGAGGGGATCCCCAGAATAGCCAGCTCATATCCGGTCCGGCCCCGGGAGGTGATAGCCACATCGCAGCCGCTCATCAGCTCCGGCATATTGGAAACATCATACAGCACATCGATATTCGGGGCACTGTTATACTCCATCAGCCGGTCCACATTTTCCTTGGCTTTTCCCAGGACCACCGTGAAATGATAGTCCCGATACTCTTCCTTTGATACGATGGCAAGGATCCGGTCCGAATAATTCTGCGGATCCGCACCGCCGAATGCCACAAAGACATTCTGTGTTTTCTCACGGATCTCTATGGGATTATAAAGAAGAAATGTCTTTCCGGCGATATAATACTTCTCACCTGCCCGTACATGGGGGAGATCCGCTTCGCTGTAAAGCGCGTTGAAGACCAGATCCGCCTTCAGGATCCCTTCTCCGTCATCCTCAAAATTCACGATCCTTGCCTTCGGCAGAACCGCCTTAAGGCCGATCATATAATCAATGGAGGTGGTCAGGATATCGTTGATAAAGATATCGTACTGCTCCTTCCGGCATGCTTCGTAGAGTTCCGGGATCCCGTCCACCGCGATCAGGTTATGGGTGGTGGTTCCGAACACCTTCACATCCGTCTGGTTTCTGTCATAATAAATATCCGGCTTGGAATAAAACTCATCCGCCAGCTCCAGTGCCCGGTAGATATGTCCCATTCCCCGTTTGTTATTTCCGTTTACATAGATGGCAACCTTCTTTTCATTCAGGGTTGCAGCCACTGCCTGAAGATCCGCAAATGTATCCACATCCTGGGATTCATTTTCCGGAACCTCAAATACATCTACCTTTTCCCCGATCCTGGACTTCTCCGTAACCACGGAAGCTTTGGAAACCACAAATGCTCCGGTCTCCATATAGCAGGGCGGAAGGTACTGCCGGTTCAGGCGCTCCGTATAGTTCGGAACCTTCTTCCCGTCCTTTACACCCCAGGAAAGGTGCGGCGCATTGATGGCCGAAATCAGTGTATCCAGATCCTCATCGATCGCATACTGAATTGCCCGATCCAGGGTTCCCACGGAAAGTGTCGGCGATGTGGGCTGCATGGTTACCACATAATCCCAGGCAACCGTCCGGTCCACCGCATCATGGATCACCGCATCCAGTGTCACATCATCCCTGCAAAGACGTTCATCTCTCCAACGGACTGCTGCTCCCATCTGGGTCGCAATGATCCGGACCGCATCCGAATCCGTGGTAACCACAACATCCGTGATCAGTTCCGAGGAAAGTGCATTCTTTATGGAATAATAGATCATGGGCTTTCCGCCGATGATCCGGATATTCTTATTGGGGATTCCCTTGGAGCCGGCCCGCGCCGGTATAACAGCTAATATACGCATCTTCTGTTCCTTTCTGTTTCTTTTGTAATGCCATGCAAATCGGAATGAATACCATTGCAAGAACCACAACCGTGTGCCGGTTGACGCCGAACATATGATCCGTCATTCCCCTGAAGCAAAGTGTGAAAAGACAACACAGATAAACTCCCATATGATTCCTGATGGCATACGCCGCAGCCCTGATCAGCATTCCGAGCAGAAATGCCAGACCGAAGAATCCGGTATATGCATGCACAAACAGGAAGGAATTATGCAGATTTCCCTTGTAGCGGATCGCCCAGGAAACCTCATCCAGGGGCACGCCAAAGAGGAAATTCTTCGTACTCTTAAAGGCATTCTGAATATACTCCGTCCAGCAGTCCAGTCGCCCGCCGCCGTCCAGTCCCTTATTCATGAAGCGGTCCATTACATACAGTCCGGACAGCCGGGACACAAGGTACTGGAGGATAATGAGCGTTGCCGGGATCATCAGCACCGTAAGTATGAACAGAAGCTTGATCCTGCTCCTGCGGTCCTTTGGGTTGGACAGATATCTCCGCATAACAACACCGAAGGCAAGGATCGTGCACGCAAGCACGCCTCCTCTTCCGCCTGCCAGAAGACACAGGATCCAGATCACCGCCACCGGATAAAGCGGCATTTTCTTTTTGCCGAGATCCAGTCTTGTGTAATAAAGAAGTGCCGGTGAAAGCAGGTGGATCGAAATATAGTTATTGGAAGAATCCACATAAACCGGAGTGTTCAGTCCGTGGAGTCCCAGTTTCACGGCCACTACAAATGCATTTAAAAAGACAGCGATCAAAAATGTATTGTCATTTACCTTCGGACTTAGAAAGATCATTGCCAGGAAGAAGGAAGAAAACAGAATAAAGCACGGCAGCAGCTTGATATTTCCGACCTCCGCAAAGTTGACCGTTGCAAGGAAGATGCCTCCCAAAGCAAAGAAAACAACGGGACTCATCGAAAACTCCCTCTTGTAAACCGCGTAGAATACGAAGCATAAAATGATCGCGATATAATAAAACCCGCTGGTAACCGCACTATCCACCTGGTTTACCACGATCACGGCTATGAAATATAATAAAACACCTATGGATATCGCCAGTTCAGACAGGTCGATATATCCGGGTTTTTTCACAGTCTCCGTCATTTACAAAACAACCTCATCCTTCGTTTTTCTTTGAAGCGATCTTTTCCCGTATCGCTTCGATGACCTGATCCATCTCTTCTTCGGTATCGGGGATCACGATCTTCTCCGGTTCCGAATAAATCTGCCGCATATGATCAAAGAAAGCATCCCTGTCCTCATCATTTCCTTCCAGACGATCATACAGATGATACAGAAGCACGATCTCCGGTTCCGCATCCAAAAGCAGCTTCGGCATGATGGTCGCCGTGGAAAGCAGCGTAATAAGAACCATATTCTGCGGATCCGAAGCCAGGCAGATGATCTCAAAGGGCATGGTCGGATAGGGGTAGGTCCGGATTGGATTTTCATACGTCCGGTAATCTCTCGGATGTCTCTTTACGATCAGATTCTCATCACCGAACTCCGCCTGCAGCCGGTCATAGAAACGAACCAGCCGTTCATCATCCTTCTTGGAAAGGCAGGCTTCCTTCAGGGCATCCAGGATTACTACCGGTTCCCTGATCCCCTTGGAATCATCAATCTCAAAGATCGCTTTTAAATGTTCCAGCACCTTTTCATTCTGATTGAATTTCGGGAGCTGGAGCACCGGAACCACATTTTTCGGATACATTTTGATAAAGAGATCCGGCGCATACATATAGTATCTTTTTTGCATTCTCAGCTTCTTTGCCTTTAAGACCATGCGTGTCATGGCTTTGGCCAGAGCGCTGGTCCTGAACATGTCACGGTTATCGTAGCTTCCCTCTCCGTCATCGAAAAAGATGGTACGGGTCAGGATGTCTTCCTTGGAGAAATAGAGCATCAGAAGATTCGCTATAAATACGCCGTGGGTTGCATACATTTTGATATACTTCCGGTCGGGAATCAGGATCTCCTTTACATTTTCATCCAGATGGGTATATACACGCACCAGATTCCTGTACCGGCTTGTTCTGCCCTTTGCATTCCGGACACTCTCGATGGCACTGACCGAGTTGAGAACGACAACCGTATCGAAGATGCCCCGGTCCCTGATCTTTTCGGCCAGTTCATCAGCCCCTTCAAACTGCGCATCGATATAAAGATCCGCCTTTTCCTTGTGATTGACGCAAAGACTGATGGCTGACATGATCTGGAACGGCGTGGTCACTATATACATGGCGTCCATTTTTTTCATGGATTTACTGCTCCTTTCTCCGATGAGCATAAAGTGTTTAGTCTAACTCAAGATAATTCTTATAGCTGTGATCCGGATCAATGATAACCGCCGCGCCTTCTGCAGGATCCACCTGCTTCTCCTTCGGCGGAAGTGTCATGAAATCACCGTACCGTCTGGTAAGATAGCTTTCCGGATCGGTGGGGCCGTCGAACATTTTCCCTTCAAAGAGAAGCTTCTTCGGCTCTCCGAACCATTTCCTGTCATATACGATCACACTGAAAAGCGTGATATCTTCGCCGTAGTAAAGCACTACATTTTTCCCCTTCGGAACATGGCGAAGCTTATAATCCATACGACGGATCATCTTATCTCTGTATTTTCCCTTGAACAGTTTCAGCAGGGTCCAGGCCATCAGTTTCGTAGCCTTTCCGTGATTCACCGGGATATAGCCTGCCACCAGCGCCCTCAGCACGTGGGATCTCCAGATATTCAGGAGAAGTCCGGCCTTTGATTCCGGCGCGTTGTAATAGGGATAGATATCCAGGGCGATTCCCTGATTGAAGTTCATATGCTTATACTCATCCCAGACATATGCGGTCTCGCTGTCGCGGATCTTATATGCGATGGAAATGTATTCCGGATCCGTCTTTTTATTCTGAACAAAATAACGATCCCCGAACTCATTCTGATACCGGACAAGCTTTCTTGCATCCTCTATGGACATAATGACATCGATGTCATGATCCCAGGGGATGAAGCCCTTGTGACGGACAGCCCCGATACAGGTTCCGCATGCAATGTAATATCTGAGATTATGTCTGTGGCAGACCTCATCCAGCTTCTCCAGCATGTTCATAAGAATCGTTGAATTCGTGTTTTCCATTTTGTCTTATCCTCATTCCCGCTTTTCTTTTTCCGGATGCTTACTCCACTTCCGGCTCCGTGCTAACCGTCCCGTCTGCTTCTGTTCCCATGAATTCTTCCATGGTGGCGGAGGTTTCCGAACTGATCCCTTCCTTCTTCAGAACGGTTTTCACCGTATCCAGAATGATCTTCATATCCCCGAAGAAAGTCACATGGTCCACATATTTCACATCCCAGTCAAACTTCTCTTCCCAAGTAATGGCATTTCTGCCGTTTACCTGTGCCAGGCCGGTGAAACCGGGACGGACCTCATGCCTTCTTGCCTGATGCTCATTATATCTGGGCAGGTATTTCACAAGAAGCGGACGGGGACCCACGATCGACATATCCCCCTTCAGGATATTGATCAGTTCCGGCAGTTCATCCAGACTTGTGGAACGGAGCATTTTTCCGAAGGAAGTAAGCCGTTCCTCATCCGGGAGCAGATTTCCTTCCGCATCCTTCTGATCCGTCATGGTCCGGAACTTATACAGATTAAATATCTTACCGTCCTTCCCCGGACGTTCCTGCCGGAAGATAACCGGTGAACCCAGCTTCGTCCGTACCAGAACAGCAACGATCAGCAGCACCGGGCTGAGCAGGATCAGTGCAAACAGCGAAAGCAGGAAATCCATCGGCCGCTTTACGCATGCCTCATAGAATCCGTTTACCCTGTGCTTTTTGATATCCGTATGGATCGTAGTCTTTTTTATGACATAGCCTGCCAGAAGAACTGTCGAAGCCACTCCCAGCAGAACCTTCCATTTCTTATTTTTCATACGAAGCCTCATTTCTTCGATCATTCAAAACACTGATGGATCAGACGGATGATAACCTCCTGTTCCTCCGGTGTCATCTTGTTATCACTCGGAAGACAGAGTCCGCGCTCAAACAGATCCTTGCCCACATCCAGCACCTTGCCTTCATCTATGTAAGCATTACTTCTTGCACGGCCGTTTCCTTCCGCCGTGATGTACGGATGCGTCTGGTAGATTGGCTGCATATGCATGGGTTTCCAGATGGGGCGCCCCTCGGCATTGTATTCCGCCAGCTTATCCAGGATCTCCGTCGGACAGCTCTTGCCCGGTTCACTCTGATACAGAACGCTCTTCTCATCACGTACCTGACGGCACATGGCCTCCGGTTTGATCAGAAGACAGGACAGCCAGAAATTCGGTTTTGTATAATCCAGGAACGGATTCATGGTAACCGGCAGATCCTTCAGGCCTTCCTTATATCTGTAATAGATTGCTCTTTTCTGTTCGATATGCTCTTCCAGATAAGGCATCTGGCCACGGATCACGCCTGCGATCACATTACTCATACGGTAGTTGTAACCCAGCTCCTCATGCTGATACCAGGGAGCATCCTCACGGCTCTGCGTGGACCATTTCCTTACCTTATTTGCCAGTTCCTCATCATCTGTAAGCAGCATACCGCCGCAGGAACCGGTAATGATCTTGTTTCCGTTTGCACTGAGGACTCCGGAGGGCTGTCCGAAGCTTCCTGTCTGCTGTCCTTTGTAGGTTGCTCCGAAGGACTCAGCCGCATCCTCAATGATCAGGGCTCCGTGCCGGTTGCAGATCTCCCGGATCTCATCGATCTTTGCGGGGGTTCCGTATAAATGTACCAGCATTACGATCTTCACATCCGGATACAGGGAAAATGCCTTTTCCAGCGCAACCGGATCCATATTCCAGGTTTCATATTCCGAATCGATAAATACGGCTTCACCGCCTTCATATGCGATGGGATTTACCGTTGCATCAAAGGTCATGTCACTGCAGAATACCTTATGTCCCGCAAGGGCACCCTTAATGGGATCCGGCTGACCGTAAACCGCCTCTGCCGCCAGCTTGATGGCAAGATGCAGTGCTGCGGTTCCTGCAGAAAGTCCGACACAGTATTTCCTTCCGACCTTCTCTGCGATCATCCGCTCCACTTCATTGATATTCTCTCCAACCGTGGACATCCAGTTTGTCGCAAAGGCCTGCTGTACATAAGTCATTTCCAGTCCGTGCATGGTAGGTGACGACAGCCATACCTTTTTCTTAAACGGTTTCAACGGAAGCGGTGTCTTCTTCTTCGGTTCATGACCGATCACCTTTCCGAACACTTCTATGATCTGCTCCAGCTCCGTGTCCGTCATGCAGGTATTCAGCGGAAGCGTGATCTCATTCTGATACTGGTTATAGGCATTCGGGTAATCCTCGATCCGGAAGCCCTTTTTCTTATATGCGGTATAAAGCGGAAGCGGTTTATAATGCACATTTGTAGCCACTCCCTGCTCTGACATTTTCTGGATGATCTCATTCCGTTCAGCCTCTTTGATCCCGTGAAGACGGACCATATAGAGATGCTTACTGGATTCCTTCGATGCCTCCGGTGACTGGATCACATCGATGGGGAAATCCTCAAATGCCTGATTATAGCGATCCACGATCTCCTGCCGGCGCTGTAATGTCTCATCATAGCGTTCCAGCTGGGTAAGACCTGCGGCCGCGGACATGTCGATCATATTATACTTGTAAGCCGGCTCCAGGATATCATACTCCCAGGCACCCAGCTGCGATTTTTCCAATGCATCCTTGCTCTGACCGTGAAGGGTAAGAACCATCAGACGGCGATAGATCTCATCATCCGAGATCCCGTCGATATGCTTCCATACCAGGGCACCGCCCTCTGCAGTGGTCAGATTCTTAACTGCGTGGAAGGAGAAGGATGAGAAATCGGCGATCTCCCCGCACTTCTTTCCGTTCCGCATGGCTCCCAGACTGTGGGCGGAATCCGCGGAAATGACAATCCTGCCGATCGCCTCCTGCAGTTTCCCCTTGGGATGGAACAGATGCTTCTTTGCCTCCACGATGGAGAATATCCGGTCGTAGTCACAGACCAGTCCTGCCAGATCCACCGGAATGATCACCTTCGTCCGTTCCGTGATGGCATTCTCAAGTGCATCATAATCCATTTCGTAGGAATCCGGTTTTACATCCACCAAAACAAGCGTTGCTCCCACATGGTAAACAACGCTGGCACTTGCTGTATAAGTATATGCCGTGGTGATAACCTCATCACCGGGACCTACATCCAGGATCCGGAGTACCATTTCCAGACATGCCGTAGCCGAACTGAGGCAGGCAGCACGCGGTGCATTTACATACTCCGCTATTTTTTCTTCGAACAATTTTGTTTTCGGTCCGGTTGTGATCCAGCCGGATCTCAGCGCTTCCGCAACCGCTGCTATATCCGTTTCTTTCAGATCCGGAGGTGAAAAAGGTATCTTCATACGCTTATCCTTCTTTCTGATTGCATAATCTTTATAATTATAGCATACGTGCATATAAAATGCACGAAAAATCCTAACACAGAAAGAGACCCGCCGCACCCTCCGGTACGACGGATCTGCTGTTATTTTTTTATTCATTCATGTACTTCACATATGGGTTCAGGTAAGCCCTGTTCTCCGGCATATCCGGCTTACTCCGCTTCCTGTCCCTGGGGATGATAGGTCGGAACCATCTCCTGTACATACTCCCGGATATCCGAAGGCTCCTGGATCACATACTCGGACAATGCCTTCAGCTTCTCCATGAATTTCTCTTCATCCATTTCGATCGGCTTTCCGATGTGGATCAGCTTATTCTCCGTATCCTGCATGCCCTCTTCCTTCATGAGCATTTCCTCATAAAGCTTTTCACCCGGTCGAAGGCCCGTGAAAACGATCTCAATATCCTCATTCGGTTTATGACCGGAAAGCAGGATCAGGTTCTTTGCCAGATCCAGGATCTTAACCGGTTCACCCATATCCAGGACGAAGATCTCACCACCCTTGGCATAGGCGCCTGCCTGCAGCACCAGTGAAACAGCTTCCGGAATCGTCATGAAATAACGG
>CADBOV010000252.1 GCA_902796385.1 uncultured Lachnospiraceae bacterium | reverse complement strand
GCATACATATGATATCTTTCAGGAGAACAATACCACCTACATGATTACGGATTATCTGGAAGGGGAAACCCTGGCAGAGTACCTGGATCAGGTGGGAAGGCTTTCGGTCGATGATGCAGTGGGAGTCATGCTTCCGGTTCTGCATACGCTTAGGGAAGTACACGCAACCGGTATGCTTCACCGTGATATCTCGCCGGAGAACATTTTCATTACCATCGGAGGCGGGATAAAGCTGATCAATTTTGGCGCGGCACGATATGCAACCTCGTCTCACAGCAAGAGTCTGACGGAAATCGTAAGAGACGGTTATTCTCCGGAAGAGCAGTATTACAGCAACGGAGAACAGGGACCCTGGACGGATGTGTATGCCTGCGGAGCAACCATATATAAGGCCATCACAGGAGAAAGACCGCCAAGATCCACCACGCGTAATGAGAAAGCGGTTCAGAATAAAGAGAAGGATCCGCTTGTAAGACCGGGGAAGCTCGGGGTAAAGATTGATAAGAATAAGGAAACGGCGATTTTAAATGCGCTGAATATAAAGGCACAGGACCGTACACAGACGGTGGATACATTTGAACATGAGCTTACGACGGAAGGAAAGGTTGTACGGTTAAAGAGCTCGATCAAGAAAGTGTTTTCGGACTGGCCTACATGGATGAAGATTTCTACAGTCGCTGGTACGGTTGTCGTTGCAGTGCTTCTGGTCTTTGCGGCTAAATATGTGAAGGAACTCATAAGTCCCGTACATGAAGGGGAAGTACAGGTTCCGAGGGTAACAAGCATGACCGTCAGTGATGCCGGGGTGGCATTGGCTAATAAAGAACTGACCTATCAGATTGTTGATAAGATCAATTCAGATGATATTGAAAAGGACCTTGTCCTGAGTCAGAGCGTCGAGGCCGGGCAATGGATCGCGGAAAAAAGCCGGCTGGATCTGACGATCAGTGCAGGAAAAGAAACGGTTTTCCTGAAAGGACTGGCGGGATTATCCGAAGAGGAAGCAACCGGGATCCTGAGCAGCCGGAAACTGAAATATGAGATCAAGTATGAAAAAAGTGAAAGTATAGCTCCGGGATATGTAACCCGTCAGGATCCGGATGAAGGAACCCAGGTGGAGGTTGGGAGCGAGGTTACACTCTATATTTCGGAAGGCCGCGAAGGAATCGATCCCCGCCGGGATACAAAGGTTCCGGATGTGATCGGCTTAACTTGGGAGAAGGCATCAAAACGAATAGGATTGGCAAAGCTTTATATTAATAAAAGCGGGGAAGAGTACAGTGAGACGGTTCCGAAGGGAAGCATCATTTCACAGGTACAGAAACCGGGTACCGTTGTAAAGGAAGGTGTAAAGATTGATGTGGTTGTAAGCCTCGGAGAAGAAACGGTACGGGTACCGGATGTGCAGTATAAGAGCATAGATGAAGCACGGAGAATACTGAAAGAGGCCGGATTAAAATGTAAACCGAAAGACCAAAAAAATAAAGAGATTGCAAAGGATCATGTGATCAGTCAGAGTATTGCTGCGAATAAGGAAGTAAAGGCAGGAACAACGATCACGCTTATGGTATCAACCGGAGAGGATGGAACGGACGAAGAGAGTGGAGGAAGAGGCGGCACTGATGAAGAAGGAGAGTCAGATCCGGTGGTAGTCCCGGATGTGGTTGGAAAAAGCAAAAGCGATGCGGAAAACACCATAAAATCATGCAACCTTTTGCCTGATTCCGATGTCAGGGAATTCTCTGACACGGTTCCGAAGGGAACTGTGATCCGTCAGAGTCCCGCCTCCGGTACAAAAGCAGAAAAAGAAACGTATGTTTCGATCATTATCTCATCGGGACCGGAGAGAATAGTGGGTAAATTCGCACTGATGAACCTGGTTGGAAAGAGTAGAAGTGATGCAGAAAGCATCCTGGATTCAAAGAATCTGGTTGCGGATGTCGATGCTGTGTATGACAATTCGGTTGCAAAAGGGATTGTGATCAGTCAGAGTCCTTCCGCAGGTACAATGGTGGAGGATTGGTATTGTGTTACGCTCAAGGTGTCAAAGGGTCCTGAGCCAGAGTCTGAAATAACGGTACCAAACGTAGTCGGAAAAGAGGTCGATACGGCAAAGTCAGCGCTGAAGAAAGCCGGACTGACCGGAACCTGCACTGTAACGAATGAATATGTCAGTGACAAGTCAAAGAGCGGTATCGTAAAATCCCAGACACCGGCAGCAGGAAAGACAGTCGCAAAGGATACGAAGCCGAAACTCGTTGTTTATATGTATGACGGAACGGTTCAGGTTCCGAATGTAGTTGGGAAGTCGCTTTCAACAGCAAAGAGTGAGATTTCGAGTGCAAATCTGTACTTATATGATTGCAATTACACAACCAGCAGTTCGGGCCATATGACGGTTGCAAGCCAGACACTCACGGCAGGAACAAAGGTAAAGAGCGGGACGTCCATTACCCTTACGATCTATGTGAATCCGAACCAGTTGAGCTGGGTCAGTGAAAATGATATACCGTCAGGAGCAACGGTGATAAGTGAACGGTGGGATTACACCTATCGGAGTTATACCACATCCTCGCAGCAAACTCTGTCAGGTTGGACGCGATATAATTCCACCTGGAAATGGAGTGGATATGGCCCCTGGAGTACATGGTCCAAAACGCCGCAGACAAAATCCGACAGTCGGGATGTGGAGACAAGAGATATACCGGGAACTCCGGCGGTAACAAAGACACAGTATAGATACAGCCGCTATTGCGGAACAAGATCCGATGGTTATATCTGGAGCGGTCCGCGGCCGGGTTACTGGAGCGGTGTATATTGTGACAGATATGATGAAACTCCCTGGCTGGACAGTCCGGCACCACTTGTTGAGATTGATTCGGAAGGCATAAGAAAATACAGATATAATAACGCAACCTACTATAACGAGACTACTCAGGTTGTTACGGTTCAGGCGGCAACTGCGGGATACAGGGAATACAGATATCGGGATCGTTCCAAGATCTATACGTATTATTATTACAAGGATGATCAAAGAACATCATCCTCCCGTGTATATGAGAGTGACACAAACAGAAATGTCAGGCGGATGGTGCGCTATGTGGTCTTGAATTAGACGGACAGTAAGAACTGGAAACGGAGAAAAGTATGTTACATATTGCAATTTGTGATGATAATGATACGGATTTGAAGGAAATCCATGCCTGTGTATCAAAGGCAATGTTTGATCTGGAGGATATCCGGATCGATGAGTTTCTGACGGGGGAGGATCTGATCCATGCCCTGGAGGAACAGAAGGATACATATGAACTGGTATTGCTGGATATCTGTATGAACCCACTGGACGGGTTGGAGGTTGCAGAGCATATACGGAATCAGAAACTGGACGTGGACATCATCTTTATTACGAATTCCAGGGATTTCGTATTCAAAGGATATGAATACAGGGCATATTCCTATATCCTGAAATCTTCCATGGAGGAGCTTCTGCCGAAGAACCTGCAGCGCTATACGGATGAACTCAATTCCAATGAGGCCTGCATCAATGTGGTTTCAGCCGGAGAAAAGATCCGGATTCCTGTTTCCCAGATTGTGTATGTGGAGAGTGACGGAAGAAAACTCATCCTGCATTTGCAAAACAGGGAAGTCAGTATCTACGGAAAGATGAATGATTTCCAGGAAATGTTTGACGGAAATGAATTCTTAAGGATCCATCAGAGTTATCTGGTTGCAAGGAATAAGATCGATTCGGTCCGGAAGGATACGGTGGTTCTGGGTGAAACAGAACTTCCGTTCAGCCGGAGATATGCGGACCAGGTACGTCACGTGTTTGACTGAGCGAAAGATAAAGGAGGAGTATTCGGATGTCATTTGATAGAAATACAATGTCGGTTACAAAGAGTCTTGCAATGACCCGTGATGTGTACGGAACGATCATAGGAGTCAACGGATGCCTGTTCGGTCAGTATATCCGTATGAATCCGGGAGACCGGTTTCTTCTGGGAAGGGACCCGTCCCAGTGTGATGTCGTTCTGAATAATCAAAAGGTATCGGCGGTACATTTGCAGCTGATCTATGATGGACGAAAGGGCGTTTACCGTGCAACAAACAAGTCCAGGTCAAACGGGACGGTACTTGTGAGTGAAGCAAAGAAACTGGCGGATGATGTGGAAGTGGAACTGAAACCGGGTGCGCATCTGTTCCTGGGATGTACCGAGGAAGAGATCATTCTGGGTTAACAGGAAGAAATGAAAGAAGTGGTGAAAAAGATGGAAACGAAGAAAAAAAGGACCGGGCTGCTTCTGTGTTTTATTCTCCTTTGTGTATTCTTCCTGAATCCGGGTGGATATGTCTTAGCGGATCCTACCGGTGAAACCGAAGATACGGAAACTTCAGCGGACAGTCAGTATGAAGGTCAGATCGATGAACTGCTTGAAAAATATAAAGAAGCACAGAGCGATATCGGAAGTCTGGGTGATCAGTTCCGGGAAACCTGGGAGCAGAAAGAGACGGAATCCGAAACGGAAGGTCCGGAACAGACGGATTCCGAAAAGGCCGGTATTTCCGCATATAAAAAATATATGCAGGATCAGATCAACCTATATGAAGAGAAGATCAACGGATACTGCAACCGTCTGAATCTGTATAAATTTACGCTGCAGGACGGAGATCCGCTTCCTTCCGATGTGGGACAGGAACTGTCGGATGCGG
>CADBOV010000251.1 GCA_902796385.1 uncultured Lachnospiraceae bacterium | reverse complement strand
CTACTATCCGATGGATATCTTCAATAACAACCAGAACGTACGCCGCGTCCTGACACAGCTGATCAACGGAACCTATTCCGAGGATACGGAACTGTTCCGCGATCTGTATGATTCTCTGACCAAGGAAGATGTATACTTCATCCTGAAGGATTTCGATTCCTACGCAGAGGCACAGAGCCGTGTGGATGCAGCATACCGTGATGAGAGCGCTTGGGCACGTATGGCTATGATGAACACAGCCTGCGCAGGCAAGTTCTCTTCCGACCGTACCATCGAGGAGTATGTACGTGATATCTGGCACCTGAAGAAGGTCAAGGTTTCCCTGGATGCTCCGGCACCGAAGAAGACAACACGTAAGTCACGCTGAGTTACACAGTGTTAATCAAAAAAGCAGGGACGGTTCCTGTTAAACAAGAACCGTCCCTGTATTTTAGATAAGAGGAACAGACTATGATCTATGAAAAACTTGTAAGCATTATGACGGAGAGACTTGGGATCTCTCCCCAGGACATCACACCGGACACCTTGTTTAAGGATGATCTTGCGGTAGATTCGCTGGATCTTTATGACCTTGTGATGGCGCTGGAGGAGGAGTTCAATGTGGAGCTTCCCGCCGAGCGGATGAATGATGTGGAAGTGGTTTCAGATGTGATCCGGATCCTGAAGGAGCTGGGCGTAGAGGATTAGATTTATGTATGAATATACGGAACGGATCCGTTATACGGAACTGAATGAAAAACGGGAGTTGTCCCTGACGGCGATCATCAACTTCATGCAGGACGGCTGCATCTATGAGGCGGAAGACGGCGGTGTGGGGATTGACTGGCTGAAGGAACATCATACGGCATGGATGCTGACCTCATGGCATGTGAAGATCATGAACCGGCCGGCGTTCTGTGATCATGTGAAGATCCGGACCTGGGCCTGCGGATTCCGGCATTTCCTGGGACTCAGAAATTTTACGATCCGGGATGAAAAGACGGATGAGCTGCTGATCGCGGCATATTCCGAATGGGCATATGTGAATACGGAGAAACAGAAGCCGGAGCGAAAGGTTCCGGAGGAGGAACTCAGGGTTTACGGGGTCGGAGAGCCTCTGGACATGGCGTTTGAACGGGGGCGGATCACCGTTCCGGAAACTCTGGTGGCGAAACCTCCGATCACGGTGACGGAAATGCATCTGGATACGAACCACCATGTGAATAACGGCCAGTATGTGGCAATGGCATGTGCCCAGGTGGCCGGCGGTACCGGGAGGTTTACGGACTTCCGCTGTGAAGTCAGAAAACAGTCCGTGCTGGGAGACGTTCTTTTCCCCTATGTGGCAGAAGAGAACGGCGTGGTTACGGTGGTCCTGAATGATGCGGAAGGGAATCCGAAGCTGACGGCAAGATTTCAGTAAAAGATAAGACGGGAGCACGGAGTGCTCCCTCTTTTTCGGTTTCGGTGCCGAAGCGCGTGTATGCAATAAATGTGTATGTTACAAAGATGATACAAGTGTATCCTATAATGGAAACGTTGAATGGAAACATTGAACGGAACATCGAATGGGGTTGGAAAGGGGAATTCCATGCTTGAGATACTGATCATAGAGGATGACGATGCGATCGCCGGGCTGATCAGCAAGACGCTGGTGAGTGCGGGTTATAGTTGTACCATAGCAGAGGATGGGGAGAAGGGCGAAGACGCCTTCGATTCCCGGAAATGGGATCTGGTGCTCCTGGATCTGATGCTGCCGGTGGTCAGCGGATATGAACTGTTGGAGTATATCCGTCCCACGAAAACTCCGTGTCCTTCTTGACAGAAAAACCCCCTTATGATACTTTCTAATTTGCCTGACATTCATTTAGAAAGAGATCAAAGGGGGGCTTTTTTTGATGTGGTGTCGGGGGCATGAGATAAGGAAGAACGGAAAGATACGAAAGACACGAAAGTTACGAAAGACACGAAAGTTACGAAAGTTACGAAAGGTATAAAGACACGGGATAATCGTATGAGAAAGATACTGGTTACAAATGATGACGGGATTGATTCAGACGGACTGAACCGGCTGGTCCGGGCGGCTCAGGCATTCGGAGAGGTACTGGTGGTTGCACCGGACGGGCAGCGGAGTGCTTCGTCACACAGCATCGCGATCCATACTCCGCTGGAAGTATATGAATATGCTTATCCGGTTCCGGGAGTCCGGGCGTTTACCTGTAACGGAACTCCGGCGGACTGCGTTCGGGTGGGGGTCCGTTATGTGCTTCAATCCGTTCCGGATGTTGTTCTGGCAGGAATCAATTACGGGTATAATTCCGCAACGGATATCCAGTATTCCGGAACCTGCGGAGCCGCATTTGAAGGCGCTTTTCAGGGGGCTCATTCCATTGCGGTCTCGGAGGAGGCAAAGCCATGTCATGAGGTGACGGACAGATATCTGGCGGAGCTGCTGGAGGAACTGATCGAAAAGCCGCTTTCCTACGGGAAGATCTTCAACGTGAATTTTCCCGGCTGTCCTTTAAATGAATGTAAGGGGATCCTGCGGGATCTGGCTGTATCCCGGAGTATGTTTTATGATGATCATTACAGGGAGACTGAGCAGCTGCCCGGGAAGGGACGCAGGATCATGGTGGACGGACAGTTCAATGACAAGGCGGAAGAAGGCACCGATATGCATGCGCTGGTCAACCGGTATGTGGCGGTCAGTGTCGTGAATAATGTGGGCGTTCCGTTATAGATGCACTGCAAACTATTTAGATAAAATTTAAAATAGATATTGACAAAGAAAATCTCCTATGATAATTTCTATTTAGAAACATTTCAAATTAGAAAATGATCAAAGGAGATTATTTTTATGGATATCAATGAATATTTACCGTTTTTGATCCCGCTTGCGATCGTGGAATTTACACTGATGATCGTTGCGGTTGTACATATCGTGAAACATCCGCATTATAAGACCGGAAACCGGACGGTCTGGCTGCTTGTGGCGCTTCTTTTAGGGGTTATCGGACCGATCCTGTACTTTGTATTCGGCAGGGGAGATGATGAATGATGGAAATCCTGTCAATTGATAATCTGAAAAAGAGTTTTGGTTCCAAGGCAGTGCTCCGGGACGTCAGCTTTTCAGTAGGAGAACAGAGTATCTTCGGCTTCATCGGAAGGAACGGCGCAGGTAAGACTACGACCATGAAGATCATTCTGGGACTTCTCACCGCCGACAGCGGAAGCGTGACCGTCTGCGGAGAACCGGTGACATACGGAGAGACGGTCACCAACCGGTGGATCGGATATCTGCCGGATGTTCCGGAATTCTACCCGTATATGCGGGCGAAGGAGTACCTGACACTTTGTGGGGAGATCACGGGGCTTTCCGGAAAAGAACTGAAGTCCAGGATCGATGAACTGCTCGGACTGGTGGGACTCTCAAAGGAAAAATCCAGGATCGGAGGGTACTCCAGAGGTATGAAGCAGAGACTGGGGATTGCCCAGGCGCTGATCGGAAGACCGAAGCTGCTGATCTGTGATGAGCCTACTTCGGCGCTGGATCCGGTGGGAAGACATGAGATCCTTGAAATCCTGCTTGAGGCGAAGGAACAGACGTCGGTTCTGTTCTCTACGCATATCCTGTCGGATGTGGAACGGATCTCGGATCATGTGGCTCTGCTGGAGAGCGGTGAGGTAAAGGCGGCAGGTTCCATCGAGGAACTGAAGGCACTTCGTTCCGAACCCGGAGCAGGACTTACGCTGAGGAACCACGAGGATACGGAGAAACTGCTCGCGGCATTTCCGGAGGCGGTTCTGAAGGAGAACCGGATCGAGTTCAGGGAACTGGAGCCGGAGGAGGAGAGCAGGCTGCTGTCCTACCTGGCAGCAGAGAGGATCGCCGTGGTCCGGTTCGAGAGAAAGGAACCGGATCTGGAGGATCTGTTTATGGAGGCAATTAGTGGATCATGAGAGGATTTAGTGCATTTTTCAAAAAAGAAATGCTGGAGCTGTTCCGTACCTACCGATGGATCGTTCTGGGGGCAACCGCATTGTTTCTCGGAATCCTGGGACCGCTTACGGCAAAGCTGACGCCCTGGATCTACGAGCAGATGGGAGATACATTAAAGGAACAGGGGATCAGCATCGGCGTGGTGACGGTTACGGCGAAGGATTCCTGGGCCCAGTTCATTAAAAATGTTCCAATGCTGCTGATCGTGGTTATGGCGGTCTTCTGCGGCAGCTATGTAAATGAATATTCGAAGGGGACGCTGGTCCCGCTGGTGACCAAGGGGCTGACAAGGACAGCGGTGGTGCTGTCCAAATATCTGAATCATTTCCTGGTCTGGACCGCAAGCTTCTGGGTCACCTACTGTGTCAGCTGGGGATATACGGCATATTACTGGGACAATTCCGGCATGAAGCATTATCTCCTAATGGGTGTATTATACTGGCTGATGGGAGTCTTTCTTCTGTCGGTGCTGGCATTCTTTTCAAGCTTCATGAACACATCGATCCAGGTACTGCTGGGCGTCGGTGCGGTATATTTTGTCCAGATGCTTTTGGGGATGATCGGAACCGTCGAGAGATATCTTCCGTCTTATCTTTTGAGCAGCGGCAATATGCTTACCGGAGAGAAGGTGCCGGGAGATTTCCTTCCGGCGGCAGGGATCGCAGCGGTTCTGTCAGTGGTGCTGCTGATCCTCGCAATCCTGATCACAAAGAGAAGAAAACTGTAGTAATACCGTACAGGGTGGATCCGAAATGATCCATCCGAAAGACGGGAATGAGAAGGAGAGATAGGAGAGATATCTATGGGATTTCCTGAGACATTTAAAGCCCTGTCGGATCCGGTCCGGCGGGAGATACTGACCATGCTGCGTGACGGCAGAATGTCGGCGGGCGAGATCGCGTCGAAGTTTGACATGACGGCCGCAACGGTTTCGTATCACCTGAAACAGTTGAAGCAGGCAGATCTGGTTTACGAGACCAGGGAAAAGAATTTTATATACTACACGCTGAACACCTCGGTATTCGAGGAGATCATGATGTGGTTCTCACAGTTTGCAGGTAAAAAAAAGGGGGCAGCTCAGAATGAAGAGGAAACTTCTGAATAAGGTTGATCTGATCTCCATCGGGCTGTGTGTGACAACGATCCTGCCCGGACTTTTGGTATATGATCGCCTGCCGGAACGGATTGCGATCAATTTCAACATTAACGGAGAACCAAATAGTTACGCGGGCAGATGGTTTGCTGTCTTCGGACTTCCGGTCATAATCTCTCTCGTTCAGACGGCACTCTGTGTGACCAGTAATCTGCTGAACAGAGAAAATGAACTCAGTCGGGCGGAGAAGGTGATCCGTTTCCTGACTCCTGTTATGGCGTATGTGATACAGATTTCAACGCTTATGTATGCTCTTGGCAGCCTTACCAGTATGATCGCCATCGTGGGTATCCTGGAGTCGGTATTATTGCTGGTCTACGGGAATTATGCTCCGAAGATGCGGAGGAATACCTTCTTCGGGATCCGTACGCCGCATACCCTTGCCAATCAGGAGGTCTGGGATAAAACCCATCGGTTTGCCGGGGTGCTTTATATCATCGCAGGGATATTCTGTATGATCCTTACCGTAACGGAGGCGCATCTGGTGCTTCTTCTGATCCTGCTTGCTGTTACGGCCGTGATCCCCTTCCTCTATTCGGAGATCCTGTATCGGAGGATCCGCAGAAGAGAGGCTGCCGCCGGACAGAACCTTACCGAAAAGAATGAAATGTAGAAGGACAGGTAAACTATGCTGGTAATCGAACATCTTAGCAAAGTCTATAAAGGAACAGACAAGGGCGTAAAGGATATCTCTCTTCACGTTGAACCAGGTGATATCTATGCATTTATCGGTCATAACGGGGCAGGAAAGACCACGTTGTTAAAGGCAATCACCGGCATCCATGAGTATGACAGCGGAAGCGTTACGGTGAACGGAGTCGATCTCAGGGAGGATCCGAGAGCTGTTAAGGAAAGTATCGCCTATATTCCGGACAATCCCGACATTTATGATTTCTTAACCGGAATTCAATATCTGAATCTGATCGCGGATATCTACGGAGTTTCGGCTGCTGACAGAGAACGTTTGATCGCGGAGCATGCCGGGCGTTTTGAGATCACCGGTTCGCTTGGGGACCTGATCTCCTCATATTCCCACGGAATGAAACAGAAGCTGGTTCTCATTTCCGCATTTCTTCATTCCCCGAAGCTTATCATCATGGATGAGCCCTTTGTGGGGCTGGATCCCAGGGCTGCTTTTGTGTTGAAGGAGCAGATGAGGAGTATGACATCGGCCGGAGGTGCGATTTTCTTCTCCACCCATGTTCTGGATGTGGCGGAGAAGCTCTGCAATAAGGTGGCCATCATCAAGGACGGACGACTTATCGCCTGCGGGGCGATGGATGAGGTGGCACCGGAAGGCGTTTCACTGGAAGAACTTTTCATGGAAACGGTGGGGTTAACATCATGAAGTCACTTGGGATTATGGCTCGATTGGAGCTGATCAATCTGTTTGGGATCAACGTGATCCGACATTCGAAAAATGCGCAGGAAAAGAAAAAAAGACGTTTTCTCATTGCAGTGATCGTCATCGTAGGAGTCATGCTCATTGGATATTCGACAGCCGGAGCCTATGCGTTGACTACCTTCGGTCTGACGGAAAAGATTCCCGTGCTTTATTTCCTGCTGGCTTTTCTGCTTCAACTGGCATTTGGAATGATCAAGGCAAAATCCATGCTGTACCGGGAGAAGGATCTTGATATGATCGCAGCGCTTCCCGTGAGCGGAAGCTCAGTGGTTGCAGCGCGTGTCCTTCGGATGTATATCGAGGGAGTCATCATTACCCTCGGGGCATTTCTTCCGGCCATGATCACGTTCGGTGTGAGCAGTGGTGCGGGCGTGGCATTTTATCTCTGGCTCCTTCCCGACTGTCTTATCCTTCCGATCATTCCGACTGCGGTTTCGGCATGGATCGGGATCCTGATCGCTGCAGTGATCTCAAAGTCCAGACACAAGGTTCTGGCGGAGATCGTGATCATGGTGATCCTTGTGCTTGGTATGTATCTCTTCATGTCTTTTATCACAACCGGGAACTCATCCGAAGCACAAGGTGACGGCCGGGGTACAACGTCATCCGTTATACAGAGCGGGGGCGAAAAGAATGACGGAAAATCCTTCACGGAGTTGTCGGAGGAGGAGGCAAAGAAACGGCTTGCGGATGCTGCATGGGATGCCATGGTGATCATTGAAGAGGTAGTCCCGCCTGCACGTTTCATGGGAGATTTACTGGCCCGGCATAAGTTTCACGAACAGCTGATCTGGGCGGCCTTTTCCATGGCCCTGGTGATTCTTACGGTAGCTGTCATCGGAAGAATGTTCTTCCGGATCTCCCGGAAGCTGGTCACGGTGACAAAGCATCATGAGTACAGATTGGAATCTCTGAAGGCGGAGTCCGTGATAACAGCTCTGGTGAAAAAAGAGCTTGCAAGATACACATCCTCCGGAGTCTATATAACGAATACCATCATCGGTCCGGTGCTGGCTGTTGCCTTTGCGATAGCACTGGCATTCTTTGATCCTTCGCGGCTGGCATCCTCCGCGGGTGGAAATGGGCTGCCTGTTCAGATCAATGCGTCTGCAGGAATTCCGTATCTTCTGGGAGTGTTTTTTACGATGATGAGCATCTCGGCATGTTCCGTATCCATGGAGGGAAAGAACTGGTGGCTTCCGCGAAGTTTTCCGCTTTCCGCACGGGAGATCCTCGGGTCAAAGCTCATCCTGCATTTGATCGTTTTTGTGCCGTTCTACGGGCTGATGGAGATCATCCTGCTCTTTACGCTGCGGACGGGCTTCACGGGGCGTCTGTGGCTTCTGATCATACCTGCGGTGGCCGTCCTTTTCTCGGCACTGTTCGGGATGGTGCTGAACCTGCGGTTTCCAAAATTCCATTGGGAAAATGCCACGGAGGTGGTGAAGCAGAGTGCGGCTACGGGCTTAAACATTCTGAGTGCTTTCGTTTTCATCATTCCGGGAGCCGGAGCCATGTTCCTTCCGAAACAGTACGTTGATCTTTTGAATCTTCTGTTTCTGATCGTTCTATGCATTGTATGTTTCATGCTGAACCGGAAGATCTGCAGATTCAGGCTGGAGAAGCTTGAGGGGTGATATCCGCCCATGCGTGAGAGGTGACTTTCTCCCCTGCATGAGAGGAGACCTCCTCCCATCCTGAGAGGACGGGGATTCTTACTGAGATAGATAAAAACCGGGGAAAGCACTAAAAAAGATCCACACGAACGGTGTGGACCTTTCTGTTTTGGTTTTGACTTTTTTTGTGCTGGCTTTTTTTGTGTCAGTCTCTCGGAGGTCCGCCTGCCGGAGGACCTCCGGGACCGCCGGGCATTCCCTTCGGAGGCCCGCCCAGACCAACGGCTTTCACCACGATGGGTGAGATGATGATCGACATGATATAGCCGACTGCAATGGAGAGCGGAAGCGTCTTGAGCCAGTTGCCGAGCCACATGACGAGCATGGGCGGCTTGTTCGGATCAGCGATATGACCGTAGGAGGTCGCTACGCCGATCAGGCTGCAGATGAAGCTGATCAGTATCGCATTTGTCAGTGCAAACGGAATACAGTTGATCAGTGTGAATTTTATTCCCGGTGGATTTGCTCCTGTTTTTCTGCAAAGCGCGCGTCCCCATTTTCCCATAGGGATGATCAACGCGAGGATCACACCAACGGCAACCGATTCCAGTAGGCTGATGAGATAGGCAACCGGTGCCGGCGGCATGCTCTCCAGAGCCTTTTGATCCGCATTACTTCTGCT
>CADBOV010000250.1 GCA_902796385.1 uncultured Lachnospiraceae bacterium | reverse complement strand
CCCTGTTTATATATTCAGCGGCGGATCGAAAGGCATCGTGCCCATTCATTTTGCATGAAGGAAAGTGTCAGGAGGAAAGTGTCAGGAGGTGATTGTTATAATCAAAACCTGCTACATTCCGAACATACAGCGGTTATTTGTGCCAACTTTTGGCTGATGATGCCAGTTTCGGCCTAAGAATATCGACTTTTCATTTTTGATATGAGATAATCTATTATGTAAATCCAGGTAAAAATGCCGGGGCTGCATTCACCTGCCCCACATTTCCAGCCGGATCTGCACGATTGACATTTCGATAAAGGAAAGGTTTGTCAGAAGATATGAACAAGAAGAAATGGATCATCCTGGGAATCGGCGTGGTCGCTCTGGTCGGAATCATCGTAGCGATTTTTTTTCTGTTTTTTACGGAAAAAGGATTTCGCCTGCTGAAGGTATTTGAGCATTCCGGAAAGTCATCGGTTACCAGAGGAACCGTGGGAGAAATAGAGCCGTATGAGAATATGGTCCTGGAGACCGGAGATGTGATTCAGCTGGATACCGGAATCCTTACCCTGAAGGCAGATGATGATAAGTACATCTATCTGGAGGAGCACACAAAGCTTCGTCTGGAGGCAGAAGGAACCAGCGATAAGAGCATGACGAAGATCGAGCTGATGGAAGGTGCCATCACGAATGATATTCAGAATAAGCTGTCGGAAGGATCTACCTACGATGTAAATACACCGAACGCAACCATGTCTGTCCGCGGCACGATGTTCCGCGTTGAGGTATATGTGGAGAACGGCGTGAAGTACACCAGAGTATCCGTATTTGAGGGTACCGTTGAAACACGGCTGGTATATAAGGACGGAACCATTGCCGGGAATCCGGTGCGGATCGAAAAGGGCAAGGAAGTCCTGATCTATGAGGATGAAAAGACCACGGATTACGTATCCGATCCGAGGGAAATCGAGTATGGAACCCTTCCGGACAAGGTACTGAATCTGATCAAGAAGGCGATTGAAGAGGGCAGGGATGTATCCCTGACCAGTGAAGAAGTGGATGCATACCTGAAGAGTACCGTTGTAGTTACATTTACCTATCAGGGAAATGTATTCGGTACGCAGACCGTAAAGAAGGGTGGAAAGGTTTCGGAGCCGGAACTGATGCCGGCACCGAGTGGAAGCTGGAATTATGATTTTGATCAACCGGTAAATGAAGATATTACCATCGAGTGGAAGTAGTCTGGAGGTTCTGTCATGGAAAGATATACATTTTGGAAAGGAACGCATACGAAGAAAAGAGTCATATGCATTGCAATGTCTCTCTTTCTTACCATTTCCGTTTGTTTCAGTCAGGGATTTCCCCATTATGCCGAAGCGGCAGATCTGGACACTTTGTACGGACTGCTTACGGTTTCGGGTATTGAAGGGCCCTTTGAATCGGATGATCCGGGGATCGAGGACGGTTTTTATCTGACAAAAGGAGTTACGGTTACCGCACCTTCGGGATATGAGATCAAGATAAATGCCGGTGACAGTGAATGGGAGACACAGCATATCTTCACCGCTGAGGATCTTGAATGGAGCGAAATCTCGCAGGTGATCAGTTATGGTGCACGAAACTTCTATATCCGTGATAAAGAAACGGAGGAAGTGCTTTCGGAAAACCTTTATTTTGATTCACTGCTGAATAAGAAAGGGTATGATATCGATTACCTCTATTTTGATCTGAAAGATCCGGCCATTGAATCTCAGGTGGACGGAGTGGCCGAAAGCATTTCAAACGGGCAGACGGTCTGTGCGGAAGAGGTTGATATTAAAATATCGGATAAAAATCTGAAGACAGTTACGCTGAACGGAGCCACGGAAGAACTTACATTGGTTGACGGCATTCGCACCGCATTTCTTACGGTTATGGCGGAGAGCGGGTCCGTGAAAAATGTGGCGATCCATGCAGAGGACCTGATGGGAAACGGACTGGACCTGTCATTTAAGGTTACGACGGGAATTGAAGTGACCATGAACGAGGCCTATTACTACGGCGATACCATCGAGCCGGTTGTATCCCTGAACGGACTGGACGGAACTCCGACACTGCAGTATAAGAAGAGCGGTCAGGCGGACAGTGCATTTTCCGGAAACGTTCCGGTGAATGCCGGAGACTATATTCTCCGTGTGACTCTTCCGGAAACGGAAAATCATGGGGCGATGGAGGCCCGGTGCGAGTTCTCGATCCAGCAGAAGGAAGTGGTTACATCTACGATTACCTGCGAGGATATTTTTGTAGGGGGAACACTGAACCCGAAGATCGAAACCATATCCGATACAACGGATATCACATATTTTTACAAGAAAAGCACGGAAGATGATGAAGCCTATTCCGACACTGTTCCGATAGCAGCCGGGACATATACGGTGAAGGCTCTCCTGGGAGAAACACCGAATGTGGTGGAACATGAAACGGATTCGTGTGAGTTTGAGATCAAGAAACTGGTCCCGACTGCTTCAGTCACGGTCACTCCGGCCGAGATTTCTTTCGGAGGGACATACAGTGTGGACTTCAGTACGGATTCGAATGGAACTAAGACCATAGAGTATAAGAAAGCCGGAGCTGAGGATTCCACTTACAATGAGACAAAGCCGACGGCGGTCGGAGGGTAT
>CADBOV010000249.1 GCA_902796385.1 uncultured Lachnospiraceae bacterium | reverse complement strand
TCCAGTCGTACGGGGTTGTTTGATAAACGTAATAATTGAGCCAGTTCGAATAGAGCGTATTCGCATGACACCGCCAGGATCTCATGGGCTTCTTAGTCGGGTCATCATCCGGATAATAGTTTACCGGAATGTCCGGATTAAGTCCCTTGCCCAGATCGCGATGATACTCGGAATCCAGTGTCAGGATATCGTATTCCGGGTGTCCGGTCACGAAAATGTTCTTTCCGCCGTCTCCGATGATGATGCAGGGTCCGCACTCTTCGGAATCCGCTACGATCTCAAGACGAGGATCATTCTCGATGGCTGTCCGGTCCACACTGGTATAACGGGACTGTGGGATCAGGAAGGTATCATCAAATCCGCGGATCAGTTCGGTACGCTTATGGAAGGTCGTCATCCGGTATACGCCGGAGAGTTTCTTCTCCATCTCATACTTCGGGATGCCGTAACGGTAGTAAAGTCCTGCCTGTGCTCCCCAGCAGATATGAAATGTGGATGTTACGGCCTTCTCAGACCAGTCCATGATATCAACCAGTTCCGGCCAGTACTCCACCTCTTCAAAGTCCAGTTTTTCCACCGGGGCACCGGTGATGATCAGACCGTCCCATTTATGGGAACGCACCTCTTTGAACTTCCGGTAGAACTGATGCAGGTGCTCTCTGGATGTATGCTTTGACTCATAAGAAGAAGTACGGATAAAGTTTATATTTACCTGCAGCGGTGTATTGGACAGACTCCGCAGCAGCTCCAGCTCCGTATTCTCCTTTAATGGCATGAGATTCAGGATCAGGATGTCGATCGGTCGGATATCCTGACTGTTGGAACGGTTTTCGTCCATAACGAAGATGTTCTCATCTTCCAGTATTCTTTTTACGGGCAGGTCGTTGTCAATTCTGATAGGCATTTATGAATCCTCCCTCATATTATTGAAGCCGTCATGTTCAGCAAAGCTGCAAATTCAGGTCCCGCTCGTGAGACCCTCGTGAGACTCTCGCGCGATCCGGATCAGCACATTTCTCTGTCGTACGATCCGGCTTCATAATTCCATCTTACTACACGTGTCAAGCCTTACTTCCGCAGGCTCTTATCTTCTGTCTCAGGAGAACAGACCGTCCGCGAAATCCTTCTCGGTTATGATCGGAATTCCCAGTTCCTTTGCCTTTTTATTCTTCCCTGAGGCAGATGTAATATCATTATTGATCAGATACGAGGTTTTTGCACTGACAGAGCCGGCAACCTTTCCGCCCCGGTCCTCAATCTCCTTTTTCAGGGCGTCACGGTTCGGGTAGGTCTCCAGACTGCCGGTGATCACGAAGGTCTTTCCGGCCAGGTCCTGCTCTCTGGTGTTTTCCTCCTTCACAAATGTAAGCTCCGGAAGCAGGCTTTCGATTTCTGCCCTGTGTGCCTCGTCTGCGAAGAAAGCCACATAGCTTTCCGCTATGATCGGCCCGATTCCTTCAATCTCACACAGTTCTTCGTACGGTGCGTCAAAACAAGCCTTCGGTTCCCCGTCAAAATGTTTCACGATCAGTTTTGCATTGGAGAGCCCCACATTCGGAATTCCGAGTGCATAGATCAGATTTGCCGGATTTGTCTCCCTGGATGCTTCAACACTCCTGATCAGATTCGTATAGGACTTCTCTCCCAGCTTATCCATATTTATGATCTCGTCCCGATACCGGTCCAGATGATAAATGTCGGAAAGCTGTTTTAAAAATCCCTTCTCCAGGAAACGTTCCAGTGTTGCCTCGGAAATACCGTCAATGTTCATGGCATTTCGTGAAACAAAAAGGGAAAAACGCTTCAGATCCTTTGCGGGACAGTCCGGATTCTCGCAGACCAGTGTCTCGGTATCATTTTCGTTTTTGATCGTTGTCTTCCCGCCGCAAGCCGGACAGACATCCGGAATGGCAAGCATGCCTGATCTTGTCAGGTTTTCCGAGATCTGGGGAATGATCATATTTGCCTTATAAACCTTGATCTGATCTCCCTTCCCCAGTGCCAGTTCCCTCATAATGCTGATATTATGTACGCTGGCCCGCTGCACCACGGTCCCTTCCAGCTCCACCGGTTCGAAGATTGCCACCGGATTGATCAGTCCCGTACGGGAAGGACTCCATTCCACATCCAGAAGCGTTGTAACCGCTTCTTCATCCTGCCATTTAAATGCGATGGAATCTCTCGGAAATTTTGCGGTACGTCCGAGAGATCTTCCGTAAGCAACATCATTGAAGGAAAGCACCAGACCATCCGTCGGAAAATCATTTCCGGAGATGGTGTCGGAGAACCAACGTACCGTATCCGGAAGCGTCTCTGCCGTTACATTTTTATATTCTACGGTATCAAAGCCCAAAGACTGCAGGTATTCAAATCTCTTTTGGATGGTACCGCCGATTGCCGCAAGGATTTCCGGGTCCTCCGGGTCCACCATGGAAAATGCATAAAAATGTACCGCTCTCCCGGCCGTCACACGGCTGTCCAGAGCACGTACCGTACCACTGCATAGATTCCGTGGGTTTTTATACCTGGATTCCGCATCCGGGATGGTTTCGTTCAGTTTGTTAAAGTCCGAATAAAAGATCACGGCTTCCCCGCGGATCGTGAAACGTCCCTTCACCGGAATGCTGCCGGGGATGTTCCGGAAGGTTCTTGCATTCGGCGTGATCACCTCACCGACCTCTCCGTTTCCGCGTGTAACTGCCTTTACCAGCGTTCCTCCTTCATAGGTAAGAACAACCGTCAGACCATCCATTTTCCAGGAAAGGATTCCTTCATGGTCACCCAGCCAGGAGACCAGGGCGTCCACTTCTTTCGTCTTATCAAGCGAAAGCATCGGGGACGGATGCGGCTCCTTCGGAAGGGCGCTCACCACTTCATAGCCCACCTTCTGCGTCAGACTTCCGGCAAGAATGACCCCTGTTTCCTCTTCAAGCGCAGCCAGTTCATCATACAGCTTATCATATTCAAAATTGCTCATGATCTCCCGGTCTTCCATATAATATGCTTTGGAAGCCTGTGAGAGCGTCCCGATCAATTCCTTCATCCGAAGGATCTTATCTTTCTGTTCCATTCCTTCTCCTCGCAAAACTGCGTATCCTTTTCTATTTCATTTCCGGTTATTATTCGGCTCATCTCCGGTCTTATTTCCTGCCTCTTCCGGACCGGCTTCTTCTCACTCCCGGTTTATCCCTGCTTTTCTACGGAGTTCCTCCAGTTCCTGACCGGTGATCTCACGAAAAGCTCCGGGTTCCAGGTCCCCGAGAAGGACATTACATTCCCGGATCCTCTTAAGGAATACCACCTTGCAGTCCAAAGCCTCGCACATCCTCCGGATCTGCCGGTTAAGTCCCTGTGTCAGT
>CADBOV010000248.1 GCA_902796385.1 uncultured Lachnospiraceae bacterium | reverse complement strand
TCATATCCAGAATATCATTGATGATGGAACGAAGATGCTGCGCGCTGTTTTCGATCTTCTCGAAGTATTCACGGGTCTCATCATCCAGGTTTTTCTTCTTCAGTGCCAGGGCATCCAGTCCGATAATGGCGTTGATCGGCGTCCGGATCTCATGACTCATGCCGCTTAAGAATGTAGTCTTTGCCCGGTTGGCCGCCTCCGCCGAGGACAGAGCATCCGAAAGGGCCTCACTCTTGGCCATGGCTTCGCGCATTTCCGCATCCACATCCGTAAATCCGATGATGATGTAGTCCTCATCATTCTCCATCCGGGAAACCTTCATGCTGACATAAACTGCCTTATCCCGGACCATCCTGCGGTAGGTCAGGATAAATGTATCCTTACGATTGAGGGTTTTCATCATATTCTTCCGGTTCATTGCCTGCAGGAATATCTCCTTATCTTCCTCGCAGACATTTTCACAAAGCTCCGCCTTGCAATCGCTGAAGAAATGCCATCCTCTCCGGATCTCGGAAAGGGTTCCGCCCTCTTCTCCCTTTCGGTACTCCGTAAATTCCTCCGTATTCGTGTTGACGTAGTACATTTCCGTGTAATCACGGGCAAGTGTCTGGGCGATATGATTATACATAAGCCCCATATTGACTGCGTTTTCGTATGCTTCCTTCGTCTTAACCTGCTCATGCTGGATCTGGACCAGATCCGTGATATCCTGACACATACCCAATACGCAGAGCCGGCCGGCGGTATCCGTATATTTCAGTTTGGTCGTCTGGAGCTGACGGGGATTTCCCGCCGCATCCGGTACATCCTCATAGAAAACGTAAGGACGGCTGAGTGAAAGCGCGATCTTATCGTCCTCCACAAAATGTGCCGCTGTTTCGGGATCGAAGATTTCCGCATCCGTGAGACCCGATACACCCTCCGGTGTTTCCTTATGGGCATACTCTGCGAACGCCTGATTGCAGGCAAGATATTTTCCGGTCTTTGCATCCTTTGTAAAAGTCATACCCGGCATGTTATCGAGCAGCGAAAGGAATCTGTCCTTCAGTTCGGCGATCTTCTTTGCTTCATTCAGTTCTCTCCTGTGATCCTCCTGCTCATCATTGATCACAAATGAATGCAGCAGGCAGGTTCCCAGCATATATGCAATGGAATACAGCGGAAGAAGCGGGAACCACAGCTGAATGAAAAGACATGCAGCCATAATGATCCCGAAGGAACCCAGGATCCGATAACGGGTACTCGTTCTGCCGAGAATCCCCAGCCGGAGCATGCGGGCAAGACAATGGATCGAGATGGTAACCAGAAACAGGATCTGTACGGCCAGCAGAACATAGCGCGCCGTAAGAGCCGTATAAACCGCTTTTTTATCCACGGTGAAAAGTACCGGCGTGAAACTATTGATAATGGCCAGACCTGCAGTCAGACCTGCGATCACCCGGCCCGTAATGATGAGGAACCGGCCATAGCCGCTCTTTTCTCTCAGATAAGCAACGGTATACTCTGCCCAGAAGGAGATTCCCACCGCCATGGCTATGAAATAAATTGTGGTATCCGAAAAGAGCGCCTTTTGGAGCTTCTGATCCTCCAGGATTCCCCAGAGGACATCCGTAACATAGTACACCAAAACAGCAAACAGGAATCTCCTGTACACATTCCATGCAGGTTTGTCAAAAATCTGCGAATGGCGCAGGATATCCCAGTTCACTATGAAAAGTATCAGTATTGCCAGCAGACCTATAGCAGAATAATACATATACCGTACCCTCTTCGTTTCTTCAGCTTCATTGTTTCTTCAGCTTCATCGTTTCTTCAGCCTCATTGTTTCTTCAGCTTCATCGTTTCTTTCTGGCCTTCAGATCACTCTTGTTTTCATACATTCTATGATCCGCACGTTCATATACCTGTGCCACTTTCTCATCATGTTCGTATCCGGACACACCCATGGCAATGACGATCCCGCCGTTCTCCACGGCTTCTTCATTGTGATCATTCATCTGCTGTACCAGTTCATCCAGGCGGGCAAAATCGTCCCCCTGTGCAAGTGCCACAAACTCATCTCCGCCCACGCGGAATACGGGACTTCGTTTAAATGTGGAGCAAATGATCCTGCAGGCATCCCGAAGATACTGGTCTCCTGCTTTGTGTCCTTCGTTGTCATTTACCTTCTTCAGGTCATTCACATCCAGCAGCACGATGGCAAATTCCGGTGCACGGTTCATTTCGATCTGCGCGTTCAGTCTCTCCTCGTAAACACGATAAGCATTTCTGTTCTTTACACCCGTCAGGGCATCGATATTGGCTTCGATCCTTGCCTGGGCCAGACGTCTGCCATATTCCTCCTCCTGACGAACCTGTGCATCGATATCGTTGACGCCGACAACCAGACGACGTCCGTCCTTCTCCTCCACTATGGCAGCCTTCAGCTGTACATAACATGGCTCGTCATCCTTCACCATACGATAGGTCAGGGTGAAGATGCCGTTATTCTCTATCTCTTCAAGAGCATTTTCCATCGTAAGTGCCGTAAAGACTCTGTTCTGATCCTCCGGATATACAACCTTTATGATATTCTCACGGAAAACTGAGAAGAAGTTCTCACCCTCCTCCGGCATGTTAAATGCATCAAATCCTGCTGCAGAACTGTATTCCCGAAAACGACCGGTTTCCGGAACAACCACATAAATAGTGAGGAACTCACCTGCCAATGCACTGACTCTGTCGTAGGCGGTCTGCTCCTCCTGCATACGCTGTGCGGCCTGTCGATGCTTCATCTGCTCATCCACGTCCGTGATGCTGAGGATCAGGAACCGTTCATCGTCCTGCATACGGTTCACCTTCATGCTTACATATCGTTCCTCCTGATTCAGGGTGATCCGGAAGGTCATCATGAAGATATGATCCTGATCCAGGGCAGCCACCAGTGTCTTTCGATCCACAGCCCGGAGCACATCATCCCGGTCCTCCGGAACCACATACTTCTCTGCCACATCCTGACATTCCTCAAAGAAATGCCATCCCCGTCTGGTCTCGGTCAGACTGCCGTCCTCAGAGTTTGTCCGATACTCGATGAATTCCTCCGTATTCACGTCGATATAATAAAGATCCATGTACCCGTTTGCCAGAGCCTGTGCGATATGGGTAAAGATAACCCCGTCATTTCTGGCCTTCTCATAAGCTTCCTTTGTACCGGCCTTCTCCCTGGAAATGCGGACGCTGTCCGAAACATCCTGGAACAGTCCGAGTATACAGAGCCTTCCGTTGGCATCCGTGTATTTCAGCCGGGTAATCTTGGCCTTAACACGGTTTCCGCGCGCATCCGTAAAATTGTCATAAAAGATCAACGGTTCCTCCATGGAGAGCGCTGTCTTATCATCCTTCAGGAACTGCTTTGCGTCCTCTTCATCAAAAAGATCGCCCGGTGTAAGTCCCACCACCTCGGAGGGATTTTTTTTCTTCGCATACTCGGCGAAGGCCTGGTTGCAGGCAAGGTATTTTCCTGTTTCTGCTTCCTTGGTGAAATAAAGTCCCGGCATATTTTCAAGAAGGGAAGAAACCGTCTGCTCCAGTTCCACAACCTGGGCTGCCTCCTCCAGCATCCGCCGCTGTCTGCCGGCCAGACGCTCCGCGCGAAGTTTCTGTCCCAGCAGGAAAAGGATGACTACGAATAACACGCTCAGAAACGCTACGACCATTAACCAGTTCTCCTTCAGGAACTGTAAAAAGGTGGTCTTACGTTCTATAACCATGTAGGATGCAAGCGCAGAATCCATATTCTCACTCTTGGTGGTAAGCACGGCTTTGTTCAGAAGCATGTACATTTCCTTATCCGTCTTTCGGATAGCAAAGGAAAAGTTCAGGGCTTCTCCCGTGGGAACTGTATAAAGATTAAGTTTATTCAGGGTTTCTTCTGCCGAAGGGATCCTGTAATTACTTACAAGAACACAGTCTGCTTCGCCCTTCGACACCGCTTCATAGCAGGCCGAAAGCCCCTGGTAGGGAACCCGTTTGGTCTGGGGATAACAGTCCATGATGAAGGTTTCGATATTATACATATTTGCGTTGACGGCAAATGTGATAGTGCTTTCCTCAGAAAGCGCCTCATGATCCGAAGCCCGCATGATGGCATTCATTTCCGTCTTCATGGCCGGCTCGGTGATCCGCAGTCCACGCTGATCCGCATCATAGGTGCTGAGGTAAACCGGGAAGACACAGTCCACCTTCCCTGCTTCCAGCGCCTCCAGCGCATCCTCCAGTGTATCGTAGGCTACCGTATCAAAT
>CADBOV010000247.1 GCA_902796385.1 uncultured Lachnospiraceae bacterium | reverse complement strand
GGGACCGCAGGTCGGTGTGGAAACGATTGCTCCGGCTTCGACAAAGATCTCAGCCAGTCCTTCCCGAAGCATCTGAAGATAGATCTCCTGTGTTCCCGGGATCACGATCACCCTGATCCAGTCGGCACATTTCCGTCCGTTCATGATATCCGCAGCGATCCGCATATCCTCGATCCGTCCGTTGGTACAGGAACCGATGACAACCTGATCGATTGTGATGTCGCCTTCTGCATGAATCTCGTCAATGGTCTTTGTATTCTCCGGAAGATGCGGGAATGCAACCGTCGGACGGAGTGTCGAAAGATCGATTTCGATCACCTCATCATATTCGGCATCCTCATCTGCCTCATAAACCGTGTATTCCTTATTCGGAGCATGCTCCTTCATATATTCGATCGTCTTTTCATCAACCGGGAAGATACCGTTCTTTGCTCCTGCCTCGATTGCCATATTTGCAACCGTGAAACGGTCATCCATGGAAAGTGACTGAACGCCCTCACCCGTAAACTCCATGGATTTGTAGCGCGCACCGTCAACACCGATCTTTCCGATGATGTGAAGGATCAGATCCTTACCGCTGATCCACGGTGCCTTCTCCCCTTTCAGGACGAACTTGATTGCAGAAGGAACCTTGAACCATGCTTTTCCGGTTACCATTCCGGCTGCCATATCCGTAGAGCCGACACCGGTTGAGAATGCACCCAGCGCACCATAGGTACAGGTATGCGAATCCGCACCGATGCAGGTATTTCCGGCAACGATCAGTCCTTTTTCCGGAAGAAGCGCATGCTCGATCCCCATCTGTCCCACATCGAAATAATTCACGATGTTATTGGCTTTCGAGAAATCTCTTACCTGCTTTACGTGCTCTGCACTCTTGATATCCTTATTCGGTGTAAAATGGTCCATGACCAGGGCAATCTTCGTATTGTCGAAAACCGTTTTCTTGTTGAACTTCGACAACTCATTGATGGCTACCGGTGTGGTGACATCATTTCCGAGTACCAGATCCAGATTCGCCTCGATCAGATCTCCGGCGTGTACCACCGGGATTCCCGCGTGCGCTGCCAGAATCTTTTGTGTCATTGTCATACCCATGGTTTGTCCTCCTTTTTTTTCATTATTGTATTTGGATCTACTGATCTCATGTTACTGTTCCGCTTGATTTTAGCATAAATTAATATATAATAATAATATATATTAAGAATACTATTTATAACTTTCAGTTATACCACGGAGGATTCCCATGATCGATAATCTGAATTACTACCGGGTCTTTCTTGCGGTAGCCGAAACCGGAAGCATCAGCCGGGCGGCCCAGCAGCTTTACATTTCACAGCCTGCCGTAAGTAAATCCATCCATAATCTGGAGGAGGCTTTATCCGTTCATCTCATCACCCGCTCTGCACGCGGTGTCACACTGACCGAGCAGGGAAAGCTTCTTTCCGAACACCTGCAGGAAGCCTTCCGAAGTATCCGTTCCGCAGAGGACGAACTGCGTCAGATAAACGAGCTGGGGATCGGCGAGCTGAAGATCGGCGCATCCACTTCTCTCTGCCGCAACATCCTGCTGTCCTATCTTTCCGATTTCATCATAAAATATCCCCACATCAAGCTTTCCATCACCTGCCACTCCACACTTACCACCATCCGGAAGCTGGAGGAAGGAAAGATCGATCTGGGACTGATCTGCGAAGCCCCGCTGCCCGAGCGGCTTTCCTATCACCCTTTGGAGGAGATCCACGACATCTTTGTCGTAAATCCCTCTTACCTGGACAACCTCTATGTCCGGGAGCAGGCATCGGACCACACGGTTATAAACCCCTGGCTTCTTGCCGGAAATGTAACCAGTCTGCTTGCATCCTCAGTTCCGGCGGACGGAAAAAAAAGGTCTCCCGAAAAACGGAAGACCGAAAAATCCGATAAAGTAAAAAAAGGTGAGATCAGTAAAACCGGAACAAATGACGCGGAACCCGGGCGCCCGTCCATGATCACCGAGGAGGTTCTGGAAAAATGCAATCTTATGCTTCTTGAACAGGGAAATGTAACCCGAACGCATCTGGAGCATTACTTCTTTGAACATAACATCCAGCCCGGACAGGTACTGGATGTAAACAATATGGACTTACTGATCGACTTTGC
>CADBOV010000246.1 GCA_902796385.1 uncultured Lachnospiraceae bacterium | reverse complement strand
GCGAGAAGTCAATAATAAAGAGGTCGGAGCAAGCTTGCTTGCATCCGGCCTCTTTTTATTGACCTCGCGGCGACTGCCGCGCAACCGGCTGCAAAGCAGCCGGTTGTCGCTTTATGTTTCGCGACTCATCAAGCGGCTCCTTGGGGTGCCAAAACACTTCGCGTTTTGCATCTGCTGCGCAGATGTACGCTGTTCGCTATGCTCACATCGTGCATCCTCACTGCGTTCGGATCATGCCCTGTTGCACAGGGTATGACCTGTGGTGCCACAGTGCTTCGCACTGTGCATCTGCTTCGCAGATGTACGCTGTTCGCTATGCTCACATCGTGCATCCTCACTGCGTTCGGATCATGCATATAACATACGAAAAGCCCCTCACACGGCTGTGAGGGGCTTTATTTCGCTCTCAATAGGTTTTAACGTATTTCGCTTTAATCAGTACCAATTACGGCTCTACGTTGTCTACGCTGTCCACAATGATGCGTCCACGGCCGTGGGTCTTACCATAGTACATAGCCTTATCGGACCGGTCGAGCGTAAGCTCCGTATCCTGTACGGTCTGCGGATAGTTGGCTACACCGAGACTCGTGTTGATATTGATCTCGTAATCCTCGAAATGGATCGTAGTGGTACGGATCAGTTCATGCAGCTCAGCCGCAATCTCTTTTGCCTTATCCAGCGGCGTATCCTGGAGGATCAGAAGGAATTCCTCTCCACCGAACCGGACAGCCATACCGCCGTACTTTTTCGCTACATCCCAGTCGGCACGTGCCACAGAACGGATTGCCTCGTCACCGGCCAGATGTCCGTAGGTATCGTTAACATTCTTGAAGTGGTCGATATCCAGCATGAGAACGGAAATGGTTCCGCCGCTGTCTTTTGCCTTTTGAAGCATATCCGGATAAACCTGATTGAAGTAAATACGGTTGTAGATCTTCGTCAGACCATCCTTCTTTGCCATATCCTCGGTCTGCTGATACAGTCGGTCCTTGATCATGGTTGTTGTAAAATCAACGATGGTTGTTGAGTAGAAATCATAACCGTTATAGAAGAAATCGTATTTCTCGCCTGCAATGATCATAACACCGTACAGTTCATCATTTTCATAAGCCGGAAGAGCGGTGATACAGCAGCCGCGACGCTCGAAGTAGGGCAGGTGCTGATCGTAGTTATCACAGATGATAAGCGGTGATCTTGATTTGCTCTTTGCAAAATCCTCAAAAATCTGGGTGGTTTCTTTTCTGAGACGTTCCCGTCCGTAGTTCTTATCCGTGTAAGCCTCGAAGATCGGCTCCTCATTCATGCAGACATCCGCTTTGATGAGGAAGCAGCAGATATTTGCGGACTTCAGTTCCACGATCTTTTCGATCATGTAACGGAGACTTTCCGAAAGGTCGAAGCTTGCTGTGAAGAACTGTGTAATATCGATCAGGGCATGTGTCTCAGCGCTCTTTTTCTTCAGATCGGAGAGAGCATCATTCAGCTGGATCCGCTGGTAATTAATGGTTTCATTTACTTCTTCCAGACGATCCTGCATTTCCATAAGAGAAGAGTTCTCTTCGGTTACGTCCAGGTTCTTGAAATACATATTGGTATATTTCTTATCCATGAAATGGAGACTCTGGATCGTGATCTGTCGGATCAGATGCATGATCAGGAAGAGGAATATACCAAGCAGAAGGATCAGAAGAATGATCGCTTCATTAAATAATCCACGGTAAGGAACAACGATTGCAACCATTACAAGTGCGGTATAGAAGAAGAAATCGCGATATGTGACCATGGAGTCATATATATCATTCATGATCGTAACTTCGCAGATCATTAACAAGCCGTACAGGAGGAACATGGCAAGCAGTGGAGCAGGTATACCGCCGATAAAGGATCCGCCGATCATACCTCCCAGATATACAAGCGGCTTGATCAGATAAATTTTGGAGTTGAAATCATCCCGTTGGCTGTACTTTATGAAAATCAGATCAAAAATGTAGCATGCAACGAATAAAACCAGATAGTATATCATGGATGCCATGGAAACATTCAGTTTGGCGATGTAGGAAGCTACAACGGCTCCCGACAAAATATAAAGAATCGTCTGGTGGAATCTTTTTGCTGAATTGATATAGTTTTGCTTAAGAACTGTTAACATAGACTGCTCCTATCGTATATTCACCCACAAAAATGATCGTTTGACTTCATATGAAAATTCAGAAAACGAGAAACAATATCTCATCAACTATTGTATCAAAAAAAAAGGAAAGTAGCAAATCATTTATTGATAAAAAGACTTTTTTAAACTAATATAGTAGGCAGCAAAAATCAAACTGTAAAATGGCGGGATTCATTTGGATCAATGAGTGGATTGCCCGGAAAAAATGAGGTGGAAGGATGCTGATCGGAAACCGGACGTTTAATAAAGAAAAGAAAGTTTATATCATGGGAATCCTGAATGTGACGGAGGATTCTTTTTCGGATGGGGGAAAGTATCTTTCTCCGGAAATGGCGGTAAGACATGCAGAGGAAATGATACGGGACGGAGTGGACGTGATCGATATCGGGGCGGAGAGTACGCGGCCGGGATATCAGGAAATATCCGTGGAGGAAGAGATAGGACGGCTGGTTCCGGTGATAAGGAAACTCCGGGAAAACTTTGATGTGCCGGTTTCCGTGGACAGCTATAAGGCAGAGGTTATGGATGCGGCGCTTGGGGAAGGCGCGGATCTTGCAAATGACATCTGGGGATTCCGTTATGAAGAACTGCATCCGGATAAAAGGACAGGCGGTCTTTCCATGGCAGAGGTTGTGGCAAAGTATCATAAGCCGGTGGTGCTGATGCATAATGATCTTCTGGAACGGGATGCCGGTCTTCGGACGGAGGCACAGTACCGGCTTTCCGGAATCTCTCCGGAAGGAGAAAAGAAGCTGGTGGTACGTATAAAGGAAGGGTTTGCACGTTCCATAGCGATCGCGGAAGCTGCAGGAGTGCCGAAAGATCAGATCCTTCTGGACCCGGGAGTGGGGTTTGCAAAGACGCAGGATGAAAATATGGAATGCCTTGCCCGTCTTTCCGAACTGATTTTTCCCGGTTGTGAAATGCTGCTGGGGGCTTCCAGGAAATCCGTGATCGGAAATGCGCTTCAGGTTCCGCCGGAGGAAAGGGAAGAAGGAACGATGGTTACTTCCATGCTTGCGGCTGATGCAGGATATCTGTTTGTCCGGGTTCATGACGTAAAAAAGAACAGGAGAACGCTTGATTTTCTGCGGTTTATCAGGGAGAAGAATGCCGGAAAGCCCGTAAAATAAGGCATGTTATGTAATCCAAATTTAAAAAATGCCGTTTTATGGGCTAAAAATAGCGTTTTTTTAGGAAAAAACCCACAATATCTTGTGGAAATGGGTTGAAATCGATTGTAAAGCCGTGTATAATAGCGTTTGTAAATTAAAAAACCTAATACGAAAGGAAGCAAATAACTATGAACAAAACAGAACTTGTTGCAGCTATCGCTGCAGAGGCAGAGATCTCCAAGAAGGATGCAGAAGCAGCAGTAAAGGCTTTTGTAGAGGTTGTATCTGACGAACTTCAGAAGGGTGAGAAAGTACAGCTGATCGGCTTTGGTACATTCGAAGTTGGTACAAGAGCAGCTCGTACAGGCCGCAATCCGCAGACTGGTGAGACCATCAAGATCAAGGCAGCTAAGCAGCCGAAGTTCAAAGCTGGCGCAGCTCTTAAAGAGAAGGTTAACAGCAAGCCCGCTAAGAAAGCAAAGAAGAAATAAGTTATTGCAACTCTCGCCCCGGTCGTTTATCGACCGGGGTACTTTTTTGTGTGCAGGTACGTGAATACAGCGATATCTGAATACAGTGATATCTGAATACAGTGATATCTGAATACAGTGATATCTGAGTACGGTAATATCCGAACCCGGTGATAATTGAATGTAGTGATGATCAAATCCTGTGATGTTTGCAACGAAAAATATAAAATGATGGATTTTTTTATAAAATGGTGTTAGAATATTGTGAGTATTTGGGGATTCGAGGAGCAAAATGGACGGCGAAGAATTAAGAACCTATTATTTCGGGAATTATACACCGGCAGCGGATATCATTACGATTGCCATCTGCCTGGTGATTTTTATTTTGATGCATACCGCCTATATCACGAAGAATAAAAGATTCACGATATTCCGGCTCCTGGTCGTAGCCATTGTTCTTGCTGCAGCATGCAGTGTATGTTTTCATTATCTTCTGGAACGTATGGATCTGGTTTCGGAGACGGCGATTCTCCTTTTCCGGTTCGGATTCCATTGTTTCCTCTATATCGACCTTTTCCTTTACATACTTTATACAAGAGAACAGATGCATCTGACCGAAGGACCGGTGAGGTTTATTTTCCATGGGATAGGTCTTATGACCATCGGCCTGATCGTCGCGGAATACTGGATGACATTTCAAGAGAAATTCTTTCTGGTTCTGGGATCGGGACAGGCTTTTGAAAAGTTCAATCTCTTTCCCTTCGGATATGTTTCATATGCATTTATCATCGTATTTCTGCTGATCACCTTCAGGAAGCGCGTGATCCGGCAGGTCATCGTTGCGGTGATCGGATCCAGTGCCATAGCTTTCCTGCTGCTGTATTTGCAGGAATCCTACCGGTCTACATCTTTTACTGCATCCACGTTCCTGTTTCCGGCATTGACCTTGTTTTATATGATGCATTCGAATCCGTATAATCTGGAGATCGGTGCAGTGGATGTGACCGCGTTTGAGTCCATGATCCAGTACTGCCAGAAGAAGAAAAAGGAAATGATCCTTATGAGTCTTCTGCTGGTTGATCAGGATGTGGACGGAAAACAGTATTCGGAAAAGATCAAAAGCCTGATCCGGAAATTTGCTGCGGATTTCTACAAGGGGGCAACGCTGTTCCAGATTTCGAACGGCCGGACGGTCCTGGCGGCATCGGTTGCCAAAAATCCGGATTATGAGAACACCATTAACAGCATGCTGAACCGGTTCCAGGAGGAATACCCGAAGTATAAGCTTCCCTTTAAGATCGTCATCATCAAGAACTGGGAGATGCCGCCGGAGGAGAAGGATTACGTTGGCCTGATCAAGTACATGGAAAGTGAAATGAAGGTCAATGAGGTTCAGTTCATGACTGCCGGGGACGCGGAAGGCTTTGAAAAGCAGAAATATATCGTTTCCGAGCTGCATGATATCTGCAAGAAGAAGGATCTGAATGATGAAAGGATCAAGGTATACTGCCAGCCTATCTGGAATCTGCAGATGGCAAGCTACGATACGGCAGAGGCGCTGATGCGGCTGGAACTTCCGGAACTGGGAATGGTATATCCGAATACATTTATTCCGCTGGCTGAGAAGCACCAGTTCATCCATCAGATGAGTCTGATCATCCTGAATAAAACCTGCAGACAGATCCGGGAGATGCTGGATGACGGATACAGCATTATGCGGATTTCCGTGAATATATCTGCGCTGGAACTCCGGGATGATGAGTTCTGCAATGACGTGAACCATGTGATCCGGGATTCCGGGATTCCTTATGATAAGATTGCCATAGAACTGACGGAAAGCCAGAACGAGGGTGATTTCATGATCATGAAGGATAAGATTGAGGAATTACGGCACAGCGGCATCAAGTTCTATCTGGATGATTTCGGAACAGGCTATTCGAATTTCGAACGTATCATGGAGCTTCCGTTTGATATCATCAAATTCGACCGGAGTCTGGTTCTGGCATCTGCGGCAGATACGAATTCGGAGAAAATGGTTCTCCATCTGGCACGGATGTTTAATGATATGGATTATTCGATCCTTTATGAAGGCGTCGAGAATCTGGATGACGAGAACCGGTGCATCAACATGGATGCAAAATTCCTTCAGGGATATAAGTATTCCAAACCGATCCCCCTTTCGGATCTCAGGTTTTATTTACAGAAAAAAAGCAGAGGCGGAGAGCAGTGATTGCTACCCCGCCTCTTTACTTTCATGGGGAAAATTGATACAATGGAAAAGGCGTTTTTTTGCCAAAAGAAGACATAGGAAAGGCGTAAAACAATGTGCGGATTTGCAGGATATTACGGAACAGGGGAATATGACCGTGAACAGGTTGTAAGGTCCATGAGTGAAAAAATCATTCATCGTGGTCCGGATGCAGATGGAATCTTCGTGGATGATAATGTGGCACTCGGATTCCGTCGTCTCAGTATCATCGATCTGGAAAACGGTATGCAGCCGATGCACAGCGCAGACGGCAGATATGTGATCGTATTCAACGGCGAGATCTATAATTACAGAGAGATCCGGAAGAAGCTGATGCGCGAGCACGGAGTTACATTTAAAACAAATTCCGATACGGAGGCGCTGCTTCAGGCATATATGGTCTATAAGGAAAAAACGGCGGCACTTCTTCGCGGAATGTTTGCCTTTGTGATCTATGACAAGCAGGAGCATACCATGTACGGTGCAAGGGATGCTTTCGGAATCAAGCCGTTCTATTATGCGAAGATGATGGATACCCTTCTTTTCGGATCCGAGATCAAGTCATTTCTTCCGCATCCGGCATTCAAAAAAGAGATCAATAAAGAAGCCCTGAAAATGTATCTCATTTTCCAGTATTCACCCATGAAGGAAACCATTTTCCGGAATGTATATAAGCTGGAACCGGGAACCTACTTCACGTATGACGGAAAGCGGTTCCTGACAGAGAAATATTTCAATGCGGCCTTCCGTCCGGAGGAACGGACCGAAGATGCAGCTGCTGAGGGTATCTATAAGGAAGTTGAGAAGTCCGTAAAGTACCATCTGATCGCGGATGTAGAGGTTGGCTCCTTCCTTTCCGGGGGTGTGGATTCCAGTTTCATCGCTACACTGGCACGGCCGGACAAAACCTATTCCGTCGGATTCCAGACGGACGGCTTCGATGAAAGCACGGATGCAAAAGCACTCTGCGACATTTTAAAGATCAAGAATAAGAGACGGGAGATCACTGCAGATGAGTTCTTTGATGCAATCCCCGCAGTACAGTATCAGTCGGATGAGCCCCATGCAAATCTGTCGGCGGTTCCGCTTTATTTCCTCTCCGAAATGGCAGCACAGGACCTGAAGGTTGTTCTGTCCGGAGAAGGAGCGGATGAGTTCTTCGGAGGATATGAGACCTATCACTCCAGCAGACCGGGACATATATATCAGAAGGTGGTTCCCCATGCGGTCCGGAAGGGGATCGGAAAAATGCTCGGGGATAAGGAGCACAGGGGTATCAACTTCTTCAAGCGGAATGCACTGAATCTGGAAGAGTCTTACATCGGCCAGGCATTTATCATGGGAAATGAGCAGGCAAATGCGCTGCTGAAGGAACCCTATCGCAGCGACCTGACCTATCAGGATATCACAAAGCCGTATTTTGACAAGGTCAGAGGTAAGGACGAACTGCATAAGAAAATGTATCTGGATATGCATCTCTGGCTGCCGAATGACATCCTTCTGAAAGCGGACAAGATGACCATGGCTCATTCACTGGAGCTTCGGGTACCGTATCTTGACCGTAAGGTTTGGAACTATGCGAGAAGTCTTTCATCGGATCTTCTGATCAGTGACACCCAGACCAAGACCGTATTCCGTAAGAGCTCCGAGAAGGTGCTTCCGGATGAGTGGGTGAAGAGGAAAAAGAAAGGTTTCCCGGTTCCGATCCTTCAGTGGCTTTGGGAAGAAAAGTATGCATCAAAATTCCGTGAAATGTTCAAACAGCCGAATGCAAAGGAATTCTTTGATACCGATCTGCTGCTGAAATGGCTGAAGGAGCATCAGACGAAGAAACAGGATCATCAGAGAAAGCTCTATACCGTATATGCATTCCTGCTTTGGTATAAGGCATATTTCATTGATGAGGCATAAAAAGGAGAAAAAAATATGGGAGTTAAGGTAACGGATACGATCCGGTATATCGGGGTGGATGACAAGGACCTGGATCTTTTTGAGAGCCAGTATGAGGTTCCCAACGGAATGGCATATAATTCCTATGTGATCCTGGATGAGAAGATCGCGGTCATGGATACCGTGGATGAACGGGGAACGGATGCCTGGGTGGAAAACCTCCAAAAGGAACTGGACGGAAAGAACCCCGATTATGTGGTGGTTCAGCATATGGAGCCGGATCATACGGGAAGTCTGGTGAAACTTCTGGAGCTTTATCCGGATATCACACTGGTCGGAAATGCAAAGACCTTTCAGATGCTTCCCCAGTTTTATCCCATCGACCTTTCGGACCGGACACTTACGGTAAAGGAAGGGGATACATTGGAACTGGGAAGTCATACACTTCAGTTTTTCATGGCACCCATGGTTCACTGGCCGGAAGTAATGATGACATATGAAAAGTCGGAGCAGGTGTTCTTTTCCGCGGATGCATTCGGAAAGTTCGGAACACTGGATACCGATGAAGACTGGGCATGTGAAGCAAGACGGTATTATTTCAATATCGTCGGGAAGTACGGAGCACCGGTTCAGATGCTGATGAAGAAAGCAGCCGGACTGGATATCAGGATCATCGCTCCCCTTCACGGACCGGTTCTTTCGGAAAATCTTGATTATTATCTGGGGCTTTATGATACCTGGAGCAGCTACAGGGCAGAGTCCAAGGGTGTGTTTATTGCGGTCGCATCGATTCACGGAAATACACTGAAGGCTGCAAAGAAACTGGAAGAACTGCTTCTGGCAAAGGGAGAAGAGCGGGTTGTTGTCAGTGAGATCTCCAGGGAAGATATGGCTGAGATCGTAGAGGACGCATTCCGGCATGACCGGATGGTGCTTGCAGCATCCAGCTATGACGGAGGGGTATTCCTTCCGATGCATGACCTTCTGACACATTTAAGCTATAAGGGCTTCCAGAACAGGAAGGTGGGAATCCTGGAAAACGGTTCCTGGGCACCTTCGGCAGCCCGGACCATCAAAGGACTTCTGGAGCCGATGAAGGGTGTTGAGGTGCTGGAACCGGTGGTTACCATCCGTTCAGCTCTTGCAGATTCGAATCTGGCAGACCTTGAAGCTTTGGCCGATGCACTTATTGCAGCAGGACAGTAAAATAGCGGTTGCGGTACAGAAAACGATATGTTAGAATGTATGTTGCTTTTTGAACAGAACATGTTGTTTTTAAAACTATGTCATGAAGTAGTAAGGAGTATATGATATGGCTGATTATATTGTTAGTTGCGAATCGGCAGCAGATCTTTCCCCTGAATGGATGGAAAAGAGGGATTTGAAATACATCTGCTTCACATTCAGTCTGAACGGAGTGGAGTATAAGGATGATCTCTGGATTTCCATGAAACCGGAGGAACTGTACCGGCGTATGCTTGCAGGGGAAGAGGCAAAGACTTCACAGGTTGCCCTGTCAGAGTATATCAATCATTTCAGAACCTTCCTTCAGGAAGGAAAGGATCTGATCCATCTGACGCTTTCTACCGGTATTTCCGGAACCTATAATGCTGCGGTTCTTGCGGCATCCCAGTTAAGAGAAGAGTTTCCGGACCGGAAGATCTATGTGATCGATTCCCTGGCTGCATCTTCAGGTTTCGGCCTTCTGATGGAAGGGGTTGCTGATAAGAGAGATGAGGGACTTTCGGTTGAGGAGCTTGCCGCATGGACGGAAGAGCATAAACTGAACCTGGTTCACTGGTTCTTCTCTACAGATCTGACCTTCTATATCCGTGGCGGCCGTGTATCCAAAGCTGCAGGATTTGTCGGACAGGTACTTTCCATCTGCCCGCTTTTAAATGTAGACTACAAGGGACGTCTGATCCCGAGAGAGAAGATCAGGACCAAGAAGAAAGTATTAAAGCGTCAGCTTGAGAAGATGATCGAGCTGGCTGACGACGGAGTGGATTATTCCGGAAAGTGCTTTATCTCACATTCAGCAGATCCGGAAGCTGCAGAAGAAATGAAGAGACTGGTGGAAGAAACCTTCCCCAAGATCAATGGCGGAGTTCAGGTATTCCCGATCGGTGCAACCGTCGGCGCACATACAGGCCCGGGAACCGTGGCTCTGTTCTTCTGGGGAAAGAAGAGAGAAGACTGACAGATATAATAAAGCATACAAGAAGAATAAAGCATACAAGAAGTTCCGGCATATCAGACCGATATGCCGGAACTTCTTGTATTATCGTTATTATCGTTGCTTGTATTGCTCTTTGTATCGCTGCTTGTATCGCTACTTGTATCGTTTTTGTATTGTTACTTTGTTTTTGATTTCTCTACTCGTCCTTCGTCAGATGATCGTTCAGCCAGTCCTTCAGATAATCATAGACGATATCCCGGTCGGTTTCATTCAGTATCTCATGACGATCGCCCTCGAAGAGCTTGCAGGAAACGTCCTGAATTCCGGTCTTTACATATTTTGCATAGACGGATTTCACACCCTTTCCCAGTCCGCCCACCGGATCGTCTTCGCCGGAAACAATCAGGATCGGAAGATCCTTCGGGATCGCATTGATATTCCGGCCCTGGTTACAGAAGAGCACGGTTGAGAACAGTGCTTCGTAGCCGTTCAGTGTGAACATGAAGGTGCAATAGGGATCGTTGTAATACTTGGTAACAATGGCCTCGTCCTTTGTCAGCCAGCTGTTGGAAGGATCCGAACCTGTCATGTCATATTTCTTATAATTTGCGTTGTATGTCAGGGACTGAACCTTCTCGCTCCGGTAATCCCATCCGTTTTTCTTCGCAAGGGATTTTACAAGGAGAAGACCGGCCGATGTTGCGGCGTTGGATTCCTGACCGGTACCCATCACGATGGCGCCGGCAAGTCCGTCACCCTGTGAGGAGAGGTACCGACGGAGCAGATAGGAGCCCATGCTGTGCCCCAGCATAAAATAGGGCAGATCGGGATATTTCGTCTCAATGACGGTACGCAAACGATGGATGTCCTGCAAAAGAACCCTTGCAGGATTTCCCTCTGCGATATATCCGTGCTTCTCATCATCCGTTACGGATTCCCCGTGTCCCAGATGATCGTTTCCGACAACGATAAAGCCCTGCTTGCAAAGGTACCGGGCGAAATCGTCATACCGGTCGATGTATTCAACCATGCCATGGATCAGCTGTACCACAGCCTTTGGCCGTACCTCATCATCCGTCCACAGGATGGAGTGGATCTTTGTTATCCGATCCGTGGAGGGAAAATAAAAGCTCTTTTTCATAGGATCTACCTCCGGTTTTGATTGAAGCGCTCCTGTTGACCGTCGATCAGCGCCTGATCTTCAAAGTAATTGATCCG
>CADBOV010000245.1 GCA_902796385.1 uncultured Lachnospiraceae bacterium | reverse complement strand
TTATCTCCTCTTTTTAACGGGCTGCGCCCTGATTATTTGATCTTTCCTGTTGCTATCTCGTGGATCGCCTGGGGAAGCAGTTTCCATTCCGCTTCTTCCATGATCCGGCGCTGAAGCTTTTCGGGTGTATCATCCGGCAGAACCTCAACCGCCTTCTGCAGAAGGATCGGTCCCGTGTCCGTTCCCCGGTCAACAAAATGTACCGTTGCACCGGACACCTTAACGCCCCTTGCCAGTGCAGCCTCATGAACCTTCAGCCCGTAATATCCCTTTCCGCAGAAGGAAGGGATCAGGGACGGATGGATATTGATGATCTTCCGTTCGTATTTATCGATCATTTCCGGCGGGATCACAACCAGGAATCCTGCCAGAACGATCAGATCCGGCTTATAACTGTCTACCGTGGACAGAAATGCCTTATGGAAGCTGTCCCTGTCCGGATAATCCTTCGGACTCACCACCTCGGAAGGGATTCCCGCCTTCTTTGCCCGTTCCAGTGCAAATACACCCGGGTTGTTGCTGATGACACCGACAAGTTCCGTATTCTCAACTTTTCCGGCCTCAACCGCATCGATGATCGCCTGCAGGTTTGTGCCGCCGCCCGATACTAAAACCAAGGTTCTCAGCATAAGATCACTCCCTTATCCTTTGCTACTGTTTCACCGATCAGGAATGCGGTTTCACCTGCTGCTTCCAGTGCGCTGACCGTACGGTCCGCATCCTCCGGACGAACTGCAAGCACCATACCGATTCCCATGTTGTAGGTGTTGTACATCATCTGTTCTTCCACTTTCCCTTCCCGTTCCATCATACGGAAGATGGCCGGTACTTCGTAGCTGTCCTTCTTCACCATTGCGGCAACACCGTCCGGAAGCATACGGGGAATATTCTCATAGAATCCGCCACCGGTAATGTGGCTGGTTCCCTTGATCACAATGCCGGCATCCTTTACGCTCCGAAGCGCATTTACATAGATCCTGGTGGGCTCAAGAAGTGTTTCTCCGAGAGTCCGTCCCAGTTCGGAATAATAACGGTTCAGGGACTTGGCCGACATATCGAATATCTTTCTTACGAGAGAGAATCCGTTGGAATGAACGCCGCTGGATGCGATTCCCACCAGCACATCTCCGGGAACAATGGATGCTCCGGTGATCATATCCTTTTTCTCTACCACACCGACCGCAAATCCGGCCAGATCATATTCATCCTCTTCCATCAGTCCCGGATGCTCTGCGGTCTCACCGCCGATCAGAGCCGCACCGGCCTGACGGCATCCCTCTGCCACACCGCTTACGATGGTAGCGATCTTCTCGGGATAGTTTTTTCCGCATGCGATATAATCCAGGAAAAAGAGAGGTTCTCCACCGGAGCACGCGATATCATTTACGCACATGGCCACGGCATCGATTCCGATGGTATCATGCTTGTCTAAAACAAATGCCAGCTTCACCTTCGTTCCGCATCCGTCTGTTCCGGACAGAAGAACCGGTTCTTCCATTCCCTTAATGGCCGAAAGATCGAAGGCACCTGCAAATCCGCCTATGCCGCCGAGCACTTCACTTCTCTGTGTTTTTTTGATGTGCTCCTTCATAAGCTCGACTGACCGATAGCCCGCCTCAATATCAACTCCGGAATTTTTATAATCCATTTTTGATCCTCCTCTTAGGGTCTTATCAATAAACATACCTTTTCATTATAGATGAAGAACCGTCTTTTGTAAACCGTGAAGCAACGGATTTTCCGAGCATTTTTTTCATTCCTTTTCATCCCTTATTGTTGAATCAATTCTTCGCGGGTGTTATAATTTTTATGGGTATTTTTGTTCTGTTTCGGGGGAGGTAGCATATGAAATCTGATCATCGTTACAATATAGGTTTCTTTACATGTCATCTTGATAATGATTACGCCTTTGAGATATGCAAGGGCGTTGAATATGCTGCCAGAGAGGCAGATGTCAACCTGATCATCTTTCCGGGAATGTATCTGAATGCGTCTTACAACGATCCCGTTAACGCCAAGTATGATTATCAGTATAATTCCATATTTTACTATGCTTCCCAGAAAACCCTGGATGCTCTTATCGTGTCCATCGGTTCCATCGGAAGCTTCCTTTCGGTTGACGACATTCATTCCTTCCTCCGTCAGTTCAATGTACCGATCCTGACACTCGAGATCCCGGTGGAGGGTTATCCCTCCCTTTATACTGACGGAAAAGCCGGCATCCGGGAAGAGATCGAACACATCATAAAGCATCATGGAAAGAGAAAGATCGGCTTTGTCAGCGGCCGGAAGGAAAATGACGACGCCCAGGAACGCCTTGCGGTTTACCGCCAGGTCCTGGCGGAAAATGATATTCCCTATGACCCGAAGCTGGTCGTATACGGCGATTTTTCCGAATATACGGAGAAGCTGGTGGATATCCTGCTTTCCAACAATCCGGATATCGAAGCCATCATATTTGCAAATGATACCATGGCGATCGGCGGTTATCGTTCCATCGAGAAACACGGATATACCATCGGAAAAGACATCCTGATCGCGGGCTTTGACAATGCGCCTTCCGCATGTTCCCACTCTCCGTCCCTGACCACCGTGGATAACAAGATCCTGGAACTGGGATACAATTCCATTTATCAGGTACTCGAACTGCTGCACACCGGAAAGACAAGCATGTCTTCCCTTCCGTCCAGCATGATCCGGAGAAGCTCCTGCGGCTGCAATCCTTCTTCCGATCCCCGGATACTGGAACGGGTAAACGAAAAACTGCCCACCATGACTCCGGCACAGCTTCTGTCCGAATTCAAGAAGCTTTTCCTCAGTCATTATGAGACCTGCTTTTATTCCAGGCATCTGTTTGAACTCCTGGATCCGTTCCTGCTTCACTTCATCCGTCCGGTCTTCCAGCGGAAAGCCATATCACCCGATGAACTGGTGGATGATTTCCGTGTACTGATGGAGGACGAAGTGATCAGCTTCTACTTCTCGCATATTAAAATGACTAATACCATCCGGATGCTGTCGAATTTCCTTTCCCATCTGGATATACCGCCCGCAAAAAGGATCCGGATCAACGCAATGCTGAATGTGATCCAGTCCGAGCTCTCCTTCTCCATGGCAAGAGAGCTGCAGGACTGCATCAGGGCGCAGAAGGAAAGCGTATGGAGTTCCGTATATATCACACGTGACACTCTTCTTTCAAGCGGAAATGAGGATCTCTGTTTCTCTCTCATCATGGATAAGCTGTACCAGAACAACGGATTCCTCAGCTCCTACATTTATCTGTATGACAAGCCGGCCAGCCAGCTGCCCAACGGCACCTGGCAGATCCCGGATTATATCTGGTTCCAGGCATGTGAACTGGACGGAAAGGTCACCGTTTTCTCAGGCGATGACCGGATCCTCCCGTCTTCCATGATCTTCCAGAACAAATATACACCGAACACGAGGCGTCACACCTTTACGGTCACACCTATTTTTACAAATGAAGTGCAGCACGGACTCTTCGTCAGCGAGACCACGCTGAAGAATTTCAGCCAGGTTTATGCCACATCCCTGCAGCTCGGATCCTCCATGAAATTCATGGATCTGATGCGTCAGCAGATCGCGATCCAGAACCGTCTGGAATCCAGTATGAATGAGATCCGTGAGAAAAATGACCTGCTGAACCACCTGTCCATCACCGATCCGCTGACCGGGCTCCTGAACCGCCGCGGTTTCTTTGAAGCAGCCCAGGATCTGATCACTTCCCGCAGCACAAGGGATCTTCCGGCTATCATCGGATATGTGGATATGGATAACCTGAAACAGGTAAATGACATTTTCGGACATAAAGACGGGGACTTCGCTCTTCGGACAATAGCAGAAACCCTCCGGACAGTTATGCCGGAGGATTCCATAATCGCCAGGATCGGTGGCGATGAATTTGCAATTTGTGTTACCGATGTGGATGATAAGAAAACCAAAAAGCTGAAGGACAACCTGAACAAACAGGAACTGAAACTGAACCGGACCTGCGACAAGCCCTATTACATCGAGTGCAGCATCGGACTTATAAACTTCGTCTGCAACGGTGTCCAGGACGCGGAAGAACTTATGATCAAAGCCGATGAAAAGCTCTATATCAACAAGCGCCGGAAACGTAAGAACGTTGTCAAGGAATCCTGATCACGGCGTCACGATTTCACGGTCGTTAACCACGGCGTCACGCTTTCAGAATGGCCTCATAGATTTCCTTCGTCACATCCGCCTTATTCATGGTATAGATGTGGATGCCGCCGATGCCGTTACGCATCAGGTCCTCCACCTGGCGGATCGCGAATTCAATACCCGCCTGACGCATTCCCTCCGGATCCTCGGAATATTTTGCGATCAGATTTGACAATTCCGTCGGAACTGACGAACCCGACAGAGACACACTGGTTCCAAGCTGGTTGACCTTTGTGATGGGCATGATCCCCGCATGCAGGGATGCCTTGATCCCCATCCGGTCGACCGCTTCCCGGAACCGGTAGAATTTTTCATTATCGAAGAACATTTGTGTGATCAGCTCATCAACGCCCAGATCACACTTTTCTTTTAAATGCATAAGATCCGATTCCACGCTTTCCGATTCCGGATGTTTCTCCGGATAGCAGGCAGCCGCGATCCGGAAATCCCCGAAGGCCCGGATCCCTTTGATCAGATCCGATGCATACCGGAATTCCCTGGTTTCAAACTCTTCATCCGTCATGGTCCGCGGCTTATCTCCGCGAAGTGCCAGGATTCTCCGCACCGCCTTCTTCTGCAGTTCTTCCAGCCGTTCATTCAGACTTTCCGCAGTCATTCCCACGGCTGTCATATGCGCAAGCGCTTCCACATCACAGACATTCTGGATATAAGCGGCCAGTTTTGCCGTTTTCTTACTGTTGCTTCCGCCGGCACCATAGGTCACACTGATATAATCCGGCTGCAGCCCTTCCAGCGCATCCAGCGTCTGGAAGATCTCATACATATCATCATCCCGCTTCGGCGGAAATACCTCGCAGGAAAACTCAATCTGTTCCCCCGTATATTTATTCAGGATCATAAGCTGTCATCCTCCACATACTGCAACATATTCGCATAGATATCCGGATGCTTTCTCTTCAGGCTCATGGGGCGGAATTCCGTATCCACAAAGCCGTGACTTGTTTCTGCCGTATGCAGCAGCTGACCGTCCATGCTCTTAATCTCATAACGCAGATTAAAGCGGACCGGTGTAAGCCGGATGATATGCGGGTATATCTCTACCGTATCACCGAAATGAAGGGCCTGCGTGAAATAGTTATGCAGCTCCAGCACCGGAATGATGATTCCCAGCTCCTCCATTTTTTCATAAGGAAGACCCACCTGTTCCATAAGGTCCAGCCGGGCTTCTTCCAGATATCTTGCATAATTTGAATGATGAACGACCTGCATCTGGTCGGTTTCATAATAGTTGATCTTTCTTACATAAGGTTTCAGTTCCATGGTACTATCCTAATCCTGTTCTTTTTCCGCAGCCGTAAGGCCTGTCTTCACAGGTGTTCTGTCCTTACTGATCGCGGGTCTCTTATCCTTTACCGGAGCAGACTTTGCTGCCCCTTCCTTTTCCTGTCTGACCGGCGTACGATCCGGATTGACCGAAGGATGTCTTCCGCTCTGTTCCGTCTCCGGTTCATCGCTGTCGAACTGGATCTCAAGCTGACTTGCGCGTTCCTTTTCCTTCGCTCTTTCCTTCTCCTTTTCCCTGTACAGTTCCACGGAAAGAAGCTGGCTGAGTTCCATGATCTGGGAATAGCGGTCTTCTTTGGTCAGGGAATTCAGGGAGCGGAGAAGCTCACCCTTATTATCGGTAATCGCCTGCATCTTGGTTTTCAGCATCCCCTGCATGGCTTTAAACTCCTGATCCAGCTGATCATAAGCGTCCGCCAGAAGATGATCCACCTCCGTCAGCATCTCATCCGTATAGATCAGTGATGCCGCATAGATATCCCCTGCTGTCCGAAGGGCCTGTTTTTCCTCCACGTTCATTTCGGAAGGTGAGAAATTAAGAGGTTCTCCCTCTTTTCTCTTTGTGACACGGATCCGGCTTGCACTTTTTTCAGCTTCAAACAGGATCTTCTCTGCCTGCTTCTTCGCATCATTCAGTATCTTCGCCCTTTTATCCGTCACTTCGCGAAACGCCTTCAGTTCCTCCTGCACCGTGCTCTCCAGCTGATCCAGAAGCTCGATCGCTTCCGCACGCAGAATAACCACCTTTGCAGGCTGGAGCGGAAAGCTCTGTCCTTCCACAAGCTGTTTACGAAGATTTTCTATTATAGCTACAGAACGATCCTTTTCCATAGTGAATTGTCCTTTCTGCTCGAAAACGGCCGTGCATAAGCACGGCCGTACCATTCAATTATCAGCCTCTCTTCAGGAAATCGGGGATCTTGATGCTCTGTCCGCCGGACTTCATCGGTGTAACCGGCTTCTCAGGCTCATTGATCATTGTATCAGCTGCCTTTGTTGCTGCCGGAGCTGTTGCAACCGGTGTAACCGGTGTTGTCTGTACCGGTGTCGGTGCCGGAGCAGCCTGCGGCTGATTCAGATTGATATTCAGCGGGATCGGCTGAACACCGCTCTTCGGCTTATTGTTAAAGGTCGGATTCTTAACGACCTGCTCTGTATAACCCGGAGTCTTAAGTGTTGCGGTCGGTTTCTTTACCGGGATGGATACTCTTCCGCCCTTTCCGCTCTCTTCAAGACCTGTTGCAATGATGGTGATGCTTACTTCCTCACCTGCAACATCGTTATCAACCGTACCGAAGATGATATTTGCCTCATCTCCTGCCTGCTCTGTAAGATATGTGATCGCATCGTATGCTTCCACGATACCTACATTTCCGGAGAAGTTTACGATGATATCGGATGCTCCGCTTACGGTTGTCTCCAGAAGCGGTGAATCCATAGCCTGCTTGATCGCATCAACGGCCTTGTTATCACCGGACGCCTGACCGATACCGATATGAGCAACGCCCTTATCGCGCATTACAGTCTGTATATCCGCAAAGTCAAGGTTGATGAGACCCGGCTTATTGATCAGGTCGGTTACGCCCTGAACACCCTGCTGCAGAACTTCGTCTGCCTTCTTCAGTGCATCCGGGATGCTTGTTCTCTTGTCACAGATCTGAAGCAGCTTATCATTCGGGATCACGATCAATGTATCCACATTCTCACGCAGCTTCGCAATACCGTTCATGGCATTGTTCATTCTCGGCTTTCCTTCAAAGGAGAAGGGCTTT
>CADBOV010000244.1 GCA_902796385.1 uncultured Lachnospiraceae bacterium | reverse complement strand
ACACCGATCCTGGACGCATAAAAACGAACCCTCTCGGGGATCACCTTCAGAGCCTTCTCCGACAGTTCCTTTATCTCAGCCATTGTCAGCTTCGGTATTTGGGCTTCTTTTTCTTTTTTTGCACTTACGATCGCCTGGTGTTTCCGGATCCATTCTTCATTTTTATCAACAAAGGCATCGATCTCCTTCAGTGACGTTTTCAGCGGCGCTCTTACGATCAGAGCATCCGCATGCACCTCCAGTCCGATTGTGCGCCGCCTGCTTCGGATCAGGCGGTATTCCCTTTTCTTTTTCATTCCATGATCATCCATTCTGATTATTCTGGGCATCGGACACCTGCGTAAGAAGTGTCTTCATTTTCTCCCTTACATCCTCCGGCTGAAGGACTACCGCATCACCGCCGAAGGAACAGAGCCACCCGAAAAACTGATTGCTGACCGCCACATCTACCCGGACGGTAAAATACCCGTCTTCCGCCTTTCGCATTCTGACATCCCGGCCGAACTGGTCAACGATCACATTTGCAAGATAGTCCCTGCATTTCAGCGTTACCAACCGGATCTCTCCGTCAAACATCCGGAACCGCTTCTTGGTATAGACAGCCTTATCCTGCTCCTTAAAGAGCTTTCCGCCATCTCTTTTCTCCGACAGCAGGGAAATGTTCGACATTTTATCAACTCTGTAATGCTTCAGGATCCCGGCATCGGAATCATATGCAACCAGATAATAGTTTTCATCATCCCAGCAAAGTGCCCAGGGACTGACCTGATAAACAGCCCCGTCTCTTCGATATTCCTTCTTTCCCTCCACATTCCAGTGGAAATACCGGAAACTGATCTTTGTCCCTTCATTCAGCGCCGTGTGGATGGTATCGATGGAATAATAGATACTTTCATCCATATTCTTGATCCGGCCGGTCACATAGACCTCACGTTCCAGCTGCTTTGCCTGATGAACACTGACCAGGGTCTCCAGTTTTTTGATCAGTTCACTGGTCTTACGGCTTGTGATAAATTTCGAGGACTGGATGGCATCAACCAGGAATTTCACTTCCGCGATCTCAAACTCCCTGCTTCCGCAGTAATAAAACGTTCTTGCACCGTCCCTCTCCTTAATGATGTCATACCCCAGGGTTTCCAACAGCTCAAGATCATCATAAATACTCTTTCGGTTCGCTTCTATCCCATACGCATTTAACTTCTTAATGATTTCCGGCATGGTGATCGCATGTTCTTCATCTGTCTGCTCCGTCATGATCCTGGCGAGACAGATCAGTTTCATTTTCTGGTTTGATCCCTTTGGCATAGCCCCCTCCTATCCAAGAAAAATCTCTCCTACCTTAAGTTCAGCGGTTCCTGCGGTTGCTTCCGTGATGGCCGAGGTGAGCTGTCCCACCTTCTCCTCCGGAACATCCGCACGAATGGTGATCTGTTCTTCATACTCAACCACAGGTTCCACCCCTGCTTCCCGGAAAAGATACTGAATCTTCCCCAGTTCCGGATAGCGGATGGTAAGCACCATGGAACGCTTCGGAACGATCTCCGAGATCCTGCTGTTCTTTACCGCTTCCTTCGCCGCCTCGGTATATGCCCGCACAAGACCTCCGGTCCCCAGAAGGGTTCCGCCGAAATAACGGGTAACCACCACAAGAACGCCTGTCAGACCTGCGCCCGTCAGCACATCCATCATGGGCTTCCCTGCCGTCTGGCTGGGTTCCCCGTCATCCGAGAATTTCTCCTGATCCACCAGTCTGTATGCATAGCAGTTATGCCTGGCATCATAATACTTCTTCCGGATCATGGCGATCTTCTCTGCTGCCTCTTCTGCGGTTTCCACAGGAAATGTAATACCGAGGAATCTGGATTTTTTTATGATCACTTCCGAGGTTCCGCCCTCCAGAAGTCTGTAAATCTTCTCCGCCATCCTGTTCTCCAAGCATGTATGAACTATTTCAGCAGTTTCTTTAATTCGTCCATAAATGTATTCACATCCTTAAACTCACGGTATACGGATGCAAAGCGGACATAAGCAACCTCATCCAGATCCTTGATCTTATCCATGACAATGGATCCGACTTTGGAGCTTTCAATCTCGCGAACTCCCAGATTGAAGATTTCGGATTCGATCTCATCCACACAGTTTTCGATCTGATCCATCGTTACCGGTCTCTTGTGGCAGGACCTTACCAGTCCCTTCTCCAGCTTCGTCCGGTCATATACCTCCCGTGTCCGGTCCTTCTTGATGATCATAAGAGGGATCGTCTCAACCTTCTCATAGGTTGTGAAACGCTTCCCGCATACATCACACTGACGACGTCTCCGGATAGAGCTGTTGTCATCAGCCGGACGGGAATCGATCACCCTCGTATTATCGTCTCCGCAAAATGGACATTTCATGTTGTTCCTCCTCCTACATTCTCAGTTTCTCTATTCTGCCGCGGCATCTCCCCGCGGCATCTATTGTCGCGGCATCTCCCGCGTCATCATATGCCGCATCATCTCCCGCGTCTTTTTCTGTCGCTGTATCCTGCCTGCGTCTATGAAATGGACTTGGCCGGACATTTTGATGCGCACGCCCCACAGTTTACACATTTTTCGTAATCGATCACCGGAAGGTTCTCTTTCATTTCAATCGCATCCGCCGGACACTGCTTTACACAAAGTGTACATCCCAGGCAGCCGACGCTGCAGACCTTCTTCACATCCAGCGCCCGGTCATGGGAGCTGCAAAGGATGTGATGATCCTTTCCTTCCGCCGGCACCAGCGAGATCAGATGCCGCGGACATGCAGCCACACATTTTCCGCAGGCCACACATTTCTCCTGATCCACAACGGCAATCCCGTCCACCAGGGAAATGGCGCCGAATTCACAGGCGGCTTTACACTCACCGTAACCCAGGCAGCCGTATTTGCAGGCCTTCGGACCGGAGTTCGGCGTATTTACCGCGATACTGCAGACTTCCGGACCTACATATTCATACAGATCCTTCGCCTTGTCACAATCACCCTTGCAGTGAACAAATGCAGCCATGCGGACGGAGGGCTGTTCCGCACCGTCTCCCATAATGGCCGCAACCTTCTCCGCAACCGGAGCACCTCCCACCGGGCAGGCATTTGTGGGCGCCTTTCCCTCCGCGATCGCCTTGGCCAGGCCGTCACAGCCCGGATAACCGCAGGCACCGCAGTTGTTGCCCGGAAGCGCTTCCCGGACCGCGATCTCCGTTTCATTTTCCACTACGCGGAAGACCTGACTGGCTTTCCCCAGCAGGAGTCCCACCAGGATACCGACACCGCCGATGATTCCGGCAGCTACAAGCATTCCAGTTATATCCATATCATTTCACCTTCTGTTTTCTACATTTCCACTCTGCGCCCGAAGACCGGGCGTCATATTACATCAGACCTGAAAAGCCCTGGAACGCCAATGCCATAAGCCCGGCAGCGATCAGAATGATCGGTCCGCCCTGAAATGCCTTCGGTATGTTGTTCCGTTCCATTTTCTCCCGGATACTTGCCAGGATCGTGATCGAAATGGCAAAGCCCACTGCAGAGAAGAAGCCGTTTGCTATACAACGTCCCACTCCCAGACCGCTTTGTACACTGCTGATCGCGATACCGAGAACCGCACAGTTCGTGGTGATCAACGGAAGATAAACACCAAGCGCCTTGTAAAGGGCCGGAACCCTCTTCTTCAGGAACATCTCCACAAACTGGACCAGTCCGGCGATGATCAGGATAAATGCGATGGTATTCAGGTATTCCAGTGAAAGCGGAACCAGTACGAAGTAGTAGATGACGCTCGTTACCGTGCTGGCAAGGGTCATTACGAAAATGACCGCGCCGCCCATTCCCGCTGCGGTTTTGGTGTTTCTGGAAACACCGAGGAAGGGGCAGAGGCCCTGAAACTGTACCAGTACAACGTTATTTACAAGTGCTGCAGAAATTGCAAACAGGAACAGATTCATTTCTTCACCTCCTTCTTCTTTCCGCCTTTCTTCTTTCCTTTGGAACGGGACGTGCCGCTTCCGGATGCCTTATCTGCTTCCTTTACGGCTTCCCCGGAGCTTACCGCTCCTGTTTCCATATCAAGTGTGACGGTACTCTTCGAGATGACAACCTCTTTTTCCTGCTGTCCCACTGCCTTTGCTGCAAGATTCGAAACCTCTTTTACGGCATGGCTTACTGCAGCTTTGACATTCTCTCCCATTCCGTCTTTTTCCGGTTTCTTTTCCGTGCCGGCAGTCTCATCCTTTGTATTTTTCTCCTGCGCAGCCGCATCGTTCTTCGGTGCTGTCTTTTCCTGCGCCGCTGTCTCATTCTTCAGTGCTTTCTTTTCATGCGTTACTGCTTCTTTCTTCGGCACCGCCTTTTCCTGCGCCGCACCGTTCTTCGGTGCCTTCAGTTCCTGCGCTGCTGCTTCGGTCTTCGGTGCTGTTTTCTCCTGAGCGGATACTTCCTTCTTCTCACAGTTTTCCGGAAGTGTCTTTCCGCTGCCGCTCAGATCTTCCGCACCTGCCGCCCGTCCGGCACATGCCAGATTTGTACAGCCGGCACAGGTGTCGATCCTGCGGAGTTTCGGCTTCTCACCCTTCTTCTTTGCTTTACGGATGGCAAATGCATTGAGCCCTGCCACCAGGAATGCAAGTACGAAGAATGCACCCGGGTTTGATGTAAAGATCGCGATCGGATCCCAAAGTTTTGCCGTGATGGTGATACCGAAGATCTTTCCTGCTCCCAGGAACTCACGGATGATACCGATCATGGTAAGACCTACCGTGAAGCCGAGACCCATACCGAGTCCGTCGAAGATGGACGGGATCACCGGATTCTTGGACGCATAGGCTTCCGCACGTCCCAGGATGATACAGTTTACAACGATCAGCGAGATAAATACTCCCAGACTGTCATACAGATCCGGTGTATAGGCCTGCATCAGAAAACTGATGATCGTTACGAATGACGCAATGATCGTGATAAATGCAGGGATCCGGACCTTATCCGGAATATGCTTTCTGAGCGCTGAGATCATCAGGTTACTCATGGTAAGAACCGCCGTCGTGGCAAGTCCCATTCCCAGTCCGTTGATAGCGGTGGATGTAACAGCCAGTGTAGGACACATTCCCAGCAGCTGTACAAATGTAGGATTCTCCTTGATCACACCATTATAGAGGCGTTCGATACATTTATTCATTATCGGCACCTCCTTCTTTTCCCTGTTCACTCATCTTTTCCGCTGCAAGCACCGCATTTACGGAATTGGTTACTGCTTTGGATGTGATGGTTGCTCCGGTGATGGCACGGATCTCATTTTCAGATGCAGGATCCGTCTTGACAACCGTGAAGCTTTCCACCTGTTTGTTCTGATACTGTTCCGTAAAGGACGGGTTGTCCCTTGCTTCCATACCAAGGCCGGTGGTCTCGCTGATGGAAAGCATCTGTACACCGGTCACCTTTCCGTCCTGTACACCGACAGCCATCCGGATGTCACCGCCATAACCTTCATGGGTGGTGATGACCCAGATCCTTCCGATCCGTGAGCCGTCCTTCATGGCGTCTACCTTTGTATTCAGGGTGACTCCGCTGAAGCCCTGCTTCTCCAGTTCCTTATTCTCGGTTTCCAGTTCTTCCGTTTCCTTATATTCGTCAGCCCCGGACATAACCGTCTTGTAGGCTTCCTGTTTCTTCTTCTCTGCCGTATCTGCGATCGGCTTCTTTGTAATGGCATAGATCGTACCCAGGAGCGCGCCGGAAAGGATTGCGATCATGCAGATCGAAACGACGATTCGGAGCGGTTTATCCTTCTTATCCTTCTTCTCTTCCGGAATCGGATCTCCGTTTTCATCCAGACGTACGGGCTCCAGCCAGCCGCGGTTTTCCGACAACGACTTTTTGTCATACCCTTCACCGAAGGATTTCGGCTTTGTGATCATTTCAATGATCGGAACCAGCAGGTTGCAGATGATGATGGCATAGGACACACCTTCCGTACTGTTTCCGTAAATGCGGAAGCAGAAGGTCAGAAGTCCCAGCAGAACGCCATACAGCATCTTTCCCTTTTCGGTGATGGGTGACGTGGTATAGTCCGTTGCCATGAAGAACGCTCCCAGCATCAGACCGCCTCCGGACAGATGAAGTGCGGTAAAGCGGGCTGTATCCGCCATGCTCATATCCTTGGTCAGGCAATAGATCGCGATGAAAACCGAGAAGCTTGCCAGGTAGAAGAACGGGATCGTAAGTCTGATCACACGTCCCATCAAAAGGTAGATCGCACCGATCAGAAGCGCTGCAGCGGAGGTTTCCCCGATGGTTCCGGCTTCCGTACCGAAGAACATTTTCCAAAGGCTGACGGAATGAATCCCGCCTTCCCGAAGGGTTGCCAGCGGAGTTGCCGTAGTAACCGCATCATAGGTAAACCGTGTCATGGGACCTACAAAGGACATGACAAGGAAGCATCTGGCAGCCAGTGCCGGATTCATAAAATTCTGACCGATCCCGCCGAACAGCTGCTTAACAACCACGATGGCGAACAGACAGCCGACAATAGCCATCCAGAACGGGAGTGACACCGGAAGGTTCAGTGCGATCAGCATACCGGTAACCGCTGCGGAAAGGTCCCGCACCGTAACCGGGCGCTTCATGATAAGCTCCGACATCCACTCAAATACCATACAGGATACCACGCAGATCAGGATCATAAGACATGCGCGGAATCCGAAATTATAAATGCCCATAACAGAAGCCGGAAGAAGCGCGATCAGCACGTCGCCCATGATCCGGGTTGTTGAATCATTGCTTCGGATATGCGGCGAAGCTGAAATCTTCAGCATAGGTGTTTTCTCTTCCATACCGCTATCCTCTCTTTCTGTTTGCCAGAATGTTCTTTCTGGTTCCGGCAATCGTCTGTGTTAAATGTCTCTTTGCAGGGCATACATAGGAACAGCAGCCGCACTCACAGCATTCCATTCCCTGATTCGCGAGGAATGCTTCGGTATCGCCTGCTTCCGACAGATCCGCCAGAAGATACGGCTGGATCATGCCCGGACAAACCGAGACACATTTTCCGCATTTGATGCATGGACCGGGAACGGAATCCGCCACCGCATCCTTACTGAGCGCAAGAATGGCAGATGTTCCCTTGGTCACGGGAACATCCAGCGAATAAAGTGCTTTTCCCATCATCGGTCCGCCGGAGATCACCTTCGCCGGATCCACCTTGAAACCGCCTGCCGCTTCGATCAGCTCACGATAGGATGTTCCCAGGGGGACAATGAAATTCTGCGGTTCCGCCACACAGTCTCCCGTCACCGTTACGACACGGGAAATGACAGGCCGCCCCATAATGACCGCCTCATATACGGAAATGACCGTATCCACGTTATGCACGATACAGCCCGCATCCGCCGGCAGCATACTGGAATTCACGTACCGGCCGGTATTTGCATAGATCAGCTGACGCTCTGCACCCTGGGGATACTTGGTCTTTATTTTATTCACACGGATCCTGGGTTCATCCGCAACCTTCTCCCGGAGAAGCCGGATGGCCAGAGGCTTATTATCCTCAACGGCGATTATACCCTGCGCTCCCTGGAACAGTCCCAGGATGATCTTAAGACCGGTCACAAGCTTGTCCGGTTCCTCCATGATCCTTCTGTAATCCGAAGTAAGATAGGGTTCACACTCTGCGGCATTCACGATGATACAGTCAATATCCGCTTCATTTTTCGGAGAAAGCTTCACATCCGTCGGGAAGCCTGCTCCGCCCATTCCCACGATTCCGCATTCACGGATGATCGAGATCACATCCTCCCGGTACAGCTTCTCCAGCGGCCGGATCTTCTTCTCAAAATCCACCTCTTCGAAAAGGCCGTCATTGTCAATGACGATACAATCCGCCATTCCACCGCCGGCAACTTCCCTTTTTTCAATGGATTTTACCGTACCGGATACGGCGGAGTGAATATTTGCCGAGACGAATCCACCCGCCTCGGCGATCATCTGCCCTGCGATCACTCGGTCACCTTTTTTTACCACCGCTTTTGCAGGCGCACCAATATGCTGATTCAACGGATAAACAGCCTCCCCCTGCGTTACATACGCACGGATCTCTTTATCCATGGTCAGTTTTTTTCCATCATCCGGGTGTATACCTCCCCGGAAGGTAAATTTTCTCATAGTTTTGCCTTTCTTATTGCTACAATATGCCGGGCAGGGTCTGTCGGGATATTATGTCGACACAAAATGTATCTTTTCCGGCTCTCCCCTTCCCTACATATAGGTATTTTATACGATTGCCCTATGCAGTGCAACTATATTTTCGACTTTTCATCCCCCTGTATTTCCGGCTTTTCCCGCCATTCTCCGATGGGTACCTTCCGGATCAGGATCCCCGCCAGGATCCCCACCAGAGTACCGGTCACGGCCCCAACGGGAAGCAGTACCGCCAGAATGGAGAGAAGTCCTCCCGAGGAAAGCAGAAAGCAGGCCACAAGGGTCTGTCCGATATTATGGAACACACCACCCAGGATACTGACTCCCATGGAAGAAAGCCAGGGAAGCGGCTTTGCCAGGAGCATGACAGCCAGACTGAGCAGTGCACCTGCCAGACTGTAGATCATTACCGTTACATTTCCGAAAAGGATTGCTGAGAGAACCACTCTTCCGCCGGCGATAAAGCATACGTCCGGAAGCGGCAGCTGGTACAGTGCGTAAACCGTCACAACATTTGCAAGGCCGATCCGAAGCCCCGGGATCCCGTAAAATACCGGGATCAGACTTTCCAGATAAGAAAGCGCCAGCGCAAGGGCAAGAAGACAGCCCCGATATGCAATTCGCTTGTTTCTGCTCATAGAAAGCCCCCTCGTCTATTTACTCCGGATCTCAACCACCAGCTTATGGGGCAGGCAAATGATCGTCTCCCCCGTAGTACTTACCGGCAGATGCTTCTGACAGATCCGGTCCGGACAGTCCGCAAAGCTGACGGATGCTTCACCGTCCCGGATGCGGATCACGTTTTTTCCTCCCGGAACCTCAATGGTCTCTTCCCTGTCTTCCCCAAGGGAAAACCGGGCAACTTCCTTTCCGTCCACGGATACGACTGCCGTATTTCCCTTTCCCGACAGGAAATGCACTCCTGCCCAGAAAACACCGCAGAAAAGCAGGACGCCCAGCAGGAGGAACAGATCCCCTTTTGTTATTCCTTTTTTCTTCTTTTCTTCCGTCATCGCATGACCACCTGATCTTTTAGCCCGTCGGTTATAAATGTACTGCCGTCCGCCCGGATCATAACCGCCTCCGCTCCGTAATGTGCCAGCAGTGCCTTGCTCTTTTCCTCCCCGAGGATAAAGCACGCGGTGGAAAGTCCGTCACTCAGGGCCCCGTCCGCCGAAACCACCGTCACGGAAGCAAGTCCGCTGTCCGCAGGCCGCAGTGTTGCCGGATCGATGATATGATGATACCTGACTCCGTCCTTTTCGATATACTTTTCATATCCGCCGGAGGTTGAGACACACATCTTCCCGGTTCCCGCCGGAAAGGAAATGGTT
>CADBOV010000243.1 GCA_902796385.1 uncultured Lachnospiraceae bacterium | reverse complement strand
TATAGAGTTGTTGTTGCAGATTCCAGATCTCCGAGAGATGGCAGCGTGATCGACCAGATCGGAACATATGATCCGAATCAGGAGCCCAGCGTAATCAAAATCGATGCTGAGGCTGCTAAGAAGTGGCTCGGTAACGGTGCACAGCCGACAGAGACTGTTGCAAAGCTGTTAAAGCAGGCCGGTATTGAGAAATAAACAGGCAGGAGGATTGCAGAATGAAGGAATTAGTTGAAATCATTGCAAAATCTCTTGTAGACGCACCGGATCAGGTCGTAGTAACAGAAACAACAGATGAAAATACCATCACGGTTGAACTTACGGTTGCACCGGATGATATGGGTAAAGTGATCGGTAAAAGCGGAAGGATCGCTAAGGCAATCCGCACAGTAGTAAAGGCCGCTGCGTCAAAAAGCGACAAAAAAGTCATTGTAGATATTAAATAGCGACATCATGTCGTGCAATGATAGGAAATGGGGACGGTTTTCCGTCCCCATCCACATTTACGGATCATGGTTAAGAATCGGGAGTTACGAAATGGAACAGTATTTTCGAATAGGAGTTATTACAACTACACACGGGCTGGCAGGTGAGGTAAAGGTCTATCCGACAACGGAGGATCCGCACAGATTTGAAGAGCTTGAGACCTGTTTTCTTGCAGACAGGAACGGATACCGGCCGCTTACCATTAAAAGCTGCAGATATTTCAAGAATCTTGTGATCCTCGGATTTGAGGAGATAAAAGATATCGATGCAGCCATGCCGCTGAAGCAGAAGGAACTGTACGTGGACCGGGAACATGCGATCCCGTTGGAGGAAGGAGAATACTATCTGGCGGATGTGATCGGAAGTACAGTCTACGATGAAGAAGGAAAAAAACTGGGTACGCTGATGGACTATATGGAAACCGCGGCTCAGGTTGTATATAAGATACAGACGGAAAAGGGAAAGGAATTCCTGGTTCCGGCAGTGGATGAATTTGTCCGGGAAGTGGACGTGGAGGCAAAGACCATGAAGCTTCATGTGATCCCGGGGATGATCCCGGAGGACTGAGTTGGAGCAGGGAAGAACTGCACCGGATAACGTGCGGAAGGGATTTATGACAGAGCAGGAATCAGAAGTACAGGAAGGATACCGTATGGAATTTCATATCATGACTTTATTCCCTGAAATGCTGGATACCATCCTGGGAGAAAGCATCACGGGAAGAGCACAGAATGCCGGGCATATACGGGTTAAAACCTGGAATATCCGGGATTATGCGCAGAATACATACCGTCATGTAGATGATTATATCTACGGCGGAGGTCCGGGCATGCTGATGCAGTGTGAGCCCATTGACCTTTGCTTTGAAGCGGTAAAGAAGGATCTTCAGGAACGGGGGATCGAACAGGAACCGGAGGTGATCTATCTGTCACCCCGGGGAAGAACATTTTCACAGAAGATTGCAGAGGAGTTTGCCTCCGAACCGGAAAGACCGCTGGTTCTGCTTTGCGGCCATTATGAGGGGATTGACGAGCGCGTCCTGACACTGCTGAACGCAAAGGAAATGTCGATCGGTGATTTCGTTCTGACAGGAGGAGAACTGGGTGCGGCCATAATCGTGGATGCAGTCAGCCGGCTGATTCCCGGGGTTCTGGGAGACGAAAGCAGTGCGGTTTATGAAAGCTTTCATGATGACCTGCTGGAGTGTCCGCAGTATACCAGACCGGAGGAATATAAGGGACTTAAGGTACCGGAGGTGCTTTTATCCGGAAATCATGCGCTGATCGCCAAATGGAGACTGGAAGAGGCGGAGAAACAGACAGAGCAGAAACGACCGGATCTGTACCGGATCTACCGGGAGAATCATCCGGTGGTGGAAGAAAAGAAGAAACGTCGGAAATAGTCACTGAAAAGAGCGGATTTCTGATGACCGTCTGCAGTTCACGGATGACAGAATCGCCATAGAGTGGTATAATAGTTTGGATTAAGAAACGTCCGAAAGGAGTCAGATAGAATGAAAAAAAGAGTTGTTGCTTTAGCGCTTGGTTTGGTGCTTGCATTTGGAGTTACTGCATGTGGAAAGAAGGCGGATGATACGACCGCGTCCAGTGAGGCATCTTCAGAGCAGACGATTTCCGTTCAGCAGGAGATCATAAAGTTCGTCGGAACGGATCTTCCGGGCATTGCAGCAGACAGAGACAAAGCAGTAGAGCTTTATAACGAATATTTCAAGGCAGGTGAAGGAGTTGAATCCGAGAAATGGATGGATACCCTTTCAAAGGAAGCACTTCCGAAATATGACACCTATCTTGCAAAATTAAAAGCGATCACAACGTCCAATAAGGAAGTAGAGGAACTGAAGCAGCTGTATCTTGAAAGCTCACAGCTCCAGAGAGATGCGATCCAGGATGTTGTAAATGCCATCAAGAACGCAGACAGCAAGCTTCTGGACAGCGCACAGTCCAAGGTGGATGATTCCCAGAAGAAGATGAAGGTTTATAACGAGAAGCTGGATACACTTTGCAAGGCAAACAATATCACACTGGAGAAGCCGAAGACAAAGACAACCGAAGAAGGAGCGTCAGAGGCTGCAACCGGTGCATCAACTGAGGCAGCTACGGAGGCAACGACAGAGGCTGCAGAGGAAACAACGGAAGCTGAGCAGGGCGGAGAAGCCGGAGAATAAGGGGATAACGAAGGCTTTGTTCCTGTATAAGGGGGTATCTTATGAGTGATGCTAAGATCATGGTCGTAGATGATGAGCCGCGTATGCGGAAACTGGTCCGGGACTTTCTGACCAGGGACGGATATCTCGTAACGGAAGCGGCTGACGGGGAAGAGGCATTGACTCTGTTCATGCAGTCGAAGGACATTTCCCTTATCATCATGGATGTTATGATGCCGAAAATGGACGGCTACGAGGCATGCGAGGAAATCCGTAAAATATCACAGGTTCCGATCATCATGCTTACGGCAAAATCGGAAGAGAAGGATGAATTAAGAGGATTCTCACTTGGGATCGATGAATATATCACCAAGCCCTTCAGTCCGCGTGTGCTGATGGCCCGTGTAGGAGCAATCCTGCGCCGGACAGGTCAGGAGGAAGCAGTGAAGACGCTTACCGCCGGCGGAATCGTGCTGGATACCGCAGCGCACAATGTTACCGTGGACGGTCAGATGATCGACCTTTCCTTCAAGGAATTTGAGCTTTTAAACTATTTTATGGAGAACCAGGGAGTTGCCCTGTCCCGTGAAAAGATACTGAACAGCGTATGGAATTACGATTATTTCGGTGACGCAAGAACCATTGACACACATGTAAAGAAGCTGAGAGCAAAGCTGGGGACCAAAGGGGAATATATCAAAACCATTTGGGCACTCGGTTATAAATTTGAGGTATCGGACACATGAGATTCAAAGCGAATTCGGGCTTTCGGAATTCTCTCAGATTTAAGCTGGTTGGAATGGTGCTGCTGATCACGGTGATCGCAATCGTGGCAGCATGGTTCTTCAGCAACAGTCTGATCAAAAGTTTTTATATTTTGGATGCGCGCAGCAACCTGACAACGACTTACGAATCCTGTAATCAGTTGTTTCTTGATGCGTCAGGTTCGCCGCGTCCATATGCAATCGCCGCAGAGGAACTCTACGAAAATGTAGAGAACCCTTCCAATGCGACGATTTTTATTGTGGATTATAAGAATAACCAGATCTATTCTTCCGTACTGGTTACGAAGAAGATCGCGTCTTCGCTTCAGCAGATCATAGATGATCATGATTTTGAGAGCCTGAAGTCCCAGAAAAAGAAATACCGTTTCCTGAATTATGAGGAGTCCTATGATCTACTGGGTGTTCTGGATAACGGATTCCTGATCATTCTGGAACGACCGTTGGAACAGCTGAATTCCAGTATCCAGTTCTCCAGCCGTCTGTTCCTGATCGTTGCGGTGGTTATCCTTTCCTTTGAGGCAAGTATGGTTCTGATCATTTCCGGAACCGTTACCACACCCATCCGGAAGATGTCTCTCGTCGCCCGGAGAATGTCACATCTGAATTTTGAGATCAAGGCGCCGGAGGAACGGAGAGATGAGATCGGGGAACTGGGACACAGTATGAATGAGCTGTCCAGACAGCTGGAGAATACCGTCTCCGAGCTGAAGTCGGCAAATGCATCCCTGTCCCGGGACATCGAGGAAAAAGAGCGGATCGAAGAGATGCGTTCCGAGTTCCTGTCCCATGTTTCGCATGAATTAAAGACGCCCCTTGCACTGATCCAGGGATATGCGGAGGGTCTGAAGGACTCCGTGAATGATGATCCGGAGAGCCGGGATTTCTATTGTGATGTCATCATTGATGAGGCAAATAAGATGAACACTCTCATCATGAAGCTGCTTAACCTGAATGAGCTGGAATTCGGAAATGAACCGCTGAAGATCGTTCGTTATGATGTGATCGAGCAGATTAACGGGATCCTGCAGGCAAATCAGATCCTGATGGAAGAGAAGAAGGTAAAACTGACGGCTCCGGATCCGGAACCCGTTTATGTCTGGGCGGATGCATTTATGATGGGTGAAGTATTTACGAACTATCTGTCAAATGCGATCCACTATGTAAAAGAGGGCGGAGAGATCCGCATATCCGTAACAAGGAAGGATGATCATGTGCGGGTGTCCGTATTTGATGAAGGTTCAAAGCTGAGCGAGGAAGCACTGGAGAAGGTTTTTGTCAAGTTCTACAAGGAGGATGCGGCAAGAACCAGAAGCTACGGCGGATCCGGTATCGGTCTTTCCATCGTGGAAGCGATCCAGAAGTCTCATAACCAGGATTACGGCGTATATAACGAAGAGAACGGGGTTGTATTCTACTATGAACTGGACGGCTCCGAAACGGGCACGAATGAGGACTGATCCGACGGGCTTACGGGTTGGGGATCGAAGAAAGAAACAATTTGCTTGTCCTTACGAAAAATGGTAAGATATAAACGATGAGTAACTAAAATGTAGCACAAACAGATGAAAAGGGGAGGATTACAAAATGAAGTTTGTATGTACTGTATGTGGTTATGTTTATGAAGGCGACGCAGCACCGGAAGAGTGCCCGATCTGTCATGCACCGGCATCCAAGTTTAAACAGATGGATGAGGAAAAGGCATGGGCAGCAGAGCATGTGGTAGGTGTTGCTGACAGTGCACCGGATGAGATCAAGGACGGACTTCGTGAGATGTTCAACGGCGAGTGCTGTGAGGTTGGTATGTATCTTGCCATGAGCCGCGTAGCGATCCGTGAAGGTTATCCGGAGGTTGGCGCATTCTTTGAGAAGGCAGCAATCGAGGAAGCTTGGCATGCTGCACATTTTGCAGAACTGCTCGGAGAGGTTGTTACGGATTCTACAAAGAAGAACCTGGAACTTCGCGCAGATGCAGAGTTTGGTGCTACCGAAGGCCGCGCAAAGCTTGCTAAGAAGGCAAAAGAGCTGAATCTGGATGCAATCCATGATATCGTTCATGAGATCGCAAGGGACGAGGCCAGACATGGAAAGGGCTTCAAGGGTCTGCTGGATCGTTACTTCAGCTAAGAAGTGTACCACTTATATACAACAAATCAAAAGGAAGTGGCTTAAGTGCTGCCACTTCCTTTTCGTTTGCTGTTTGAATTGATTTTCATTCTGTCACTTTGTATTGTGTTTGACCAGGAATTCGAGGAATTCCTTCTCCGGCATGGGCTTTGCGTAATAGAAGCCCTGGATGTATTCACATCCCTGGGAGGCAAACCATTCGGCACATTCCTTTGTTTCAACGCCTTCCACAACGATCTCATCACCGATATCCTTGATCATGTGGATCGTGTTCTGGATTACATTCCGCATCTTCGGATTCTTCCATTCATCGACAAACCGCTTATCCAGCTTGATGATCTTGAAGGGGAAATCCACAACCCGCTGCAGGTTTGAATAGCCGGTACCGTAATCATCCAGAGCAAACTGGAGACCGTGAGAGTGGAGTTCCAGAATGTTCTTCCGGATGGTGTCATGAACGAAATCGGAAGCGGTTTCCGTGATCTCGAAATTCACTTTTTCCGGTGCCACGTGGTATTCGTCCAGAGTGTCCTGCACCTTCTGTACAACGCTGTTCCGCATACACTGGATCGCTGACAGGTTGATCTCGATATAGCTGAGCCCCAGCTTCTCCAGATTATTCTCGGAAATGAAACGGCATACATCCTGTACGACGAAATCCCCGATCTGATGAATGGCTCCGCTCTTTTCGGCAGAAGGAATGAAGAGTCCGGGAGAAACCATTCCGTTATTCTCATCCTTCAGACGGATCAATGCTTCCGCCGTGGTAAATGCCTGATCCTTCACGGAGAAGATCGGCTGGTAATACATTTCAAAGTTATGGTTTATGATCCCCTGGCTGATGATATCGTTGATGCTGTTCTTTACCTGGAACTGCTTTTCCGGTGCGATCTTGGAGAGAACGGAAACTTCCGTATCCGACAGATTCTCATCAAAGGAATTTGCAAATGTATTCAGCTCGGCAAGATTATCGATGTCGTCCGGGCACATAAGCCGGCAGACACTGATATCCAGATCGAGATCCAGATGCTGTGAGTGGAAGGATCCGTTGAGTGTCCGGAAGATCCGGTCCGCCTCCTGTGCCGAATACTCTTCACGCAGCTGGCCGTCAGCCATTACGGCATACAGGCCGTTGTAAAGATAGTAGATCTCATGATTGATCTTCTTCAGTCTGCTGGCATTCATCGGCCGGAGGATTCCAACCACATCACGAAGCATTTTCTGATGATTCTCATTTCCGAGAAGCGCAAGCAGAGCGGTACTGTTCTTGATCTTGACCAGAATAACGCTGAACGGGATCCCGGCATGGAAACATTTCTGGACATCCGTGGTAAATGCTTTGTATGATTTGGCACCGGTCACAATATCAAGCGTTTCTTCCGGACGCATGACGATGGCCGTGATAAGCATGGCGGAAATGGAAAGCGCAAACATTTCCAAAAGGTAATCCGGCTGGAAAAACTGTACAACCATGGCAGCTCCGATCAGAGGAAAGATGGAAAACATGGCCATCAGCTTGTCGGATTCCAAAAGGTTCCTTGCCTTTAAAAGCATAAAAAGTGCGGTCAGCAAATAGAACAGACCGATCAGATAGAAGATATAAATCGGTACTTCCCTGTGATATTTTCCCTCTGATGTATAGGAGAAGAATATCTTGGTGGGAAGGTTGATGACAAGAAGTATAAGGGAAAGAATGTATGGTGCCACCAAAACGCCGAAGAATACATTGTTCCGACGGAATCTGCTCCATGTTCCGGTCAGCATACCGACAAAGTAGATATAGACCGGTCCTTCCAGGATACGGAATACAAAGTAGAGCGTGCTGGCTGCCATCCGGACGGATTCCTTCCTTTGAGGATCCGTGATGGCGGAAAGATGGCTGGTAGAGACTGCATCAAATACAGTGGTGCAGAGTATGACGATCAGCAATGCAATAAATGCCTTGTTTAAACGGCCGCTGGTCATCCTTCGGAATATCATGGTAAAAAGAAGGATCATAAGAATAATTGTCGCACAGAAATCAAAGTAAGGTATGCGGCCCATTCAATTCTCCTCCTTTCACTTTTTGGACATAATAACCTAAAATAATTATAACAAAAAAAGGCTGATATCTCAACTGAATTCATGGATTGGTGTTGTTTCTAAAGTACGGGATATAGTATAATGAACGAATGGAGATGACATTCATAAGAAAGGAAAGCCTATGGAACCAAATAGCAGTGACAGAAAAAAGAATGTGACCGGTGCGTCAAAGCCTATGGGACGACGCGGAGAGGCGTTGAATACAAACGGTCCGGTCGGACGGGCTGACGGATATGCCGGAAGAAAAGGAAGCAGTACCGGAAGAGATACTGAAAGCAGTTCCGGGAGTGCCGGCGGTGCCGGCGGGATGCTGCGTGGAAAGACCTCGATCATTGTGATCATCATCGCACTTCTTCTTGGAGGAGGTGGCGGAATGACAGCACTTCTTTCCGGAGGTTCGGATGACGGAAGCGGCAGCGGAAGCAGCACATCGGGAAGTGCAACTCCGGGAGGATCCTCCGGAAGCGGAAACAGCGGCGGCAGCAGTGGTGGAAGCAGCAGCGGTACAGGGAGTTTCCTGACCAGCCTTCTCAGCGGAGGAGGTCTAGGTGGCAGCGGTTCTGCATCAGCGGAATGGTTTAACGGTGTGAACAATACCGGAAAACTGAACAAGGAAGTAAGCTCCGAAGCAGCACCGAAGCGTACGAAGATCAAAGGAAACGGTCAGGATAAGATCACGATCATGCTGTACATGTGTGGTACGGATCTGGAATCCAGAAGCGGAATGGCTACAAATGACCTCCGTGAGATTGCGGCTGCAACTCTTTCCGAGAATATAAATATCATCATTTATACGGGTGGATGTACTTCTTGGAAGACCAGCGGGATCAGTAACAGCACAAACCAGATCTATAAGATCCAGAATGGTCAGCTGGCACAGATCGTTCCGGATGCGGGCGATAAGTCCATGACCGATCCGTATACACTGACAGAGTTCATCCAGTTCTCGGCCAAGTATTATCCGGCAGACCGGTATGATCTGATCTTCTGGGATCATGGCGGCGGATCCATCAGCGGCTATGGTTATGATGAGAGATATAAACGCTCCGGATCCATGGATCTGACGGGAATGAATACGGCACTGAGAGACGGCGGCGTTACATTTGACTTTATCGGATATGATGCCTGCCTAATGGCAACACTTGAAACGGCCATCATGACCAGCAATTATGCGGATTATCTGATCGCATCGGAAGAGACGGAGCCGGGTATCGGCTGGTATTATACGGACTGGCTGAATGCACTTTCACAGAATACGTCCATGCCCACCATCGAGATTGGACAGAAGATCGTTGATGGTTTTGTGGATGAATGTAACAGACGTTGTGCAGGGCAGAAGACCACGCTTTCCGTGATCGATCTGGCGGAATTCTCCGCAACGGTTCCGGATAAGCTGGCTGCATTTTCCAGCAACACCAGCACCATGATCAAGGGCGACGGATTCAAGCAGATATCCGATGCGAGAGCGGGAACAAGGGAGTTCTCATCCTCCGGTATCGATCAGGTGGATCTGGTACATTTTGCCGAGAAGGTCGGAACAACGGAAGCTAAGGCGCTGTCAAAGGCTTTGACAGACAGTATCAAGTACAACCGTACTTCCTCAAATATGTCAAATGCATACGGGGTTTCCATTTATTTCCCGTATCGTAAGACATCAAATGTAAATACGGCGGTTAAGAATTATAACAATATCGGTGTCCGTTCCGAGTATTCGGATTGTATCAAGGCTTTTGCAAGCCTGGAGACCGGCGGACAGATCGCAGCCGGTGGTGCGGGAAGCCCCATCAGCTCACTGATCAGCGGTGGCGGAAGCGGTGGCGGCGCAAGCGGCTCGGATGCCATCACATCCCTTCTGAATGCGTTCCTGGGCGGACGTTCCGTTCCGGGAATAGACGCATCTGCTGCCGAATTCATGCAGGATATGGATGTGGAGGCAACTGCGAAATATATCGCAGACCATCAGTTTGATGCTTCGGCCCTGAAGTGGGTAACTGAATCAGACGGAACCCATACCATCAGCATTCCGAAGGAGCAGTGGCAGTTGATCGAGAATCTGCAGGTCAATGTCTTCTGGGATGACGGAAAAGGATATGTAGACCTGGGAATGGATAATCTGTATGAATTTACGGATGACGGAAAACTGGTGGGTGATACGGATGGCACATGGCTTGCCATTGACGGACTTGCAGTACCGTACTACTTCGTATCGGAAGTAAAGGATTCAAACGGATATACAGTGACGACAGGCCGTGTTCCGGTGCTTCTGGACGACACCCGGGCAAACCTGATCATCGTATTTGATAAGGAGCATCCGGATGGATACATTGCCGGTGCCCGTTATGACTACGTAGAAGGCGAAACAGACACCATCGCAAAGGGTATCACGGAGATTGAACCGGGAACAAAGATGGACTTCATCTGCGACTACTATACCTACGATAATGTATATCAGGCCAGCTACAAGTGGGGACAGGAGCAGTTTATTTATCGGAATGATATGCCTGTCAGCTATGTGACCATCGGGGAAGGAACCCAGGTGACATACCAGCTTACAGACCTGTACGGCCGTGAATACTGGACTCCGGCAGTACCTGAATAAAATAAGCAGTGCCTGAGTCAAAACTGAAATTGAAACGTCAAATGTTGAAACAATGAAATATTAAACAGGCATAGGAAAAGGCCGGACAGAAGCAATATCGCTTTTGTCCGGCCTGATTCATTTGTGTTGTCGATTGATCAGTCAACATCCTTGATCAGCTCATGCCACTCCTGAAGAGAATGGATGTTACCCATATGTCTTCTCAGCATGTGGTCGATACCCTCGGCAGCTGCCTTACCTGCAACGATCGTTGTGATGTAAGGAATCTTGGATTTGATGGCTGCCTTACGGATGTAGGAATCGTCATGAACACTTGCCTTTCCGATCGGGGAGTTGATGATCAGATCGATCTCTCCGTTGGTGATCAGGTCCAGGATGTTCGGACGTCCTTCATAGAGCTTCTTAACCTTCTCAGCGGGAATTCCTGCAGCATTGATGGCGTCACAGGTCTTACCTGTGGACAGGATGCGGAATCCGTTATCATAAAGGATCTTTGCAACTGCGGGAGCTTCGTCACGCTCCTGGCTGTTAACGGAGATCAGTACCGTGCCCTTAAGCGGGAGAGTAGCCTTTGCAGCTTCCTCTGACTTGAAGTAAGCACCACCGGCGGAAAGTGACATTCCGAGAACCTCGCCTGTGGAACGCATCTCGGGTCCGAGGATCGGGTCTACCTCCGGGAACATGTTGAACGGGAAGACTGCTTCCTTAACACCGTAATACGGAATCTTGCGTTCCTTCATGGTCGGGATCGGTGACGGACGGCCTGTCAGCTCGCTTGTGATGATCTCGGTAGCCAGCGGAACCATGCGGATACCGCAGACCTTGGAAACAAGCGGTACGGTACGGGATGCTCTCGGGTTTGCCTCCAGCACGAAGACCTTTCCGTCCTCAATCGCATACTGCATATTCATAAGACCGACTACGTGCATCTGCTCGGCGATCTTTCTTGTATATTCCTTGATGGTCTTCAGATTCTCCTCGGAGATATGCTTGGAAGGAAGGATGCATGCGGAGTCACCGGAGTGGATACCGGCCAGCTCGATATGCTCCATAACTGCCGGAACATAAGCATGGGTTCCGTCGGCAATGGCGTCTGCTTCGCATTCCAGTGCATGGTGCAGGAAACGGTCGATGAGGATCGGACGATCCGGAGTAACGCCAACTGCTGCCTGCATATAACCGGTCATGCTCTCGTCATCATACACAACTTCCATACCGCGTCCGCCCAGAACGTAGGAAGGACGTACCATTACCGGATATCCGATACGGTTTGCCACTTCGATGGCTTCTTCCACGGTGGTAGCCATTCCTGCTTCCGGCATGGGGATGCCCAGCTTATCCATGATGGCACGGAACTGGTCACGGTCCTCTGCCAGGTCGATGACTGCAGGAGAGGTGCCGAGGATCTTAACGCCGTTACGCTCAAGATCTGCAGCCAGGTTCAGAGGAGTCTGTCCGCCGAACTGGGCGATGACGCCCACCGGCTGCTCCTTCTTGTAGATAGAAAGTACATCCTCCAGAGTAAGGGGCTCGAAATACAGCTTGTCTGAGGTATCGTAATCGGTGGATACCGTCTCCGGGTTGCAGTTTACGATGATGGTCTCGAAGCCCAGCTTCTTCAGGGACTGTGCCGCATGTACGCAGCAGTAGTCAAACTCGATACCCTGACCGATACGGTTGGGTCCGCCGCCCAGGATCATGATCTTCTTCTTGTCGTTCTTGATGGGATTGTTGTCCGGTGCGTTGTAAGTGGAGTAGAAGTAGGAGCTGTCCTGGGTACCGCTTACGTGTACCGCATCCCAGGTCTCCGTTACGCCCAGAGCTTCTCGCTTGTTCCGGATATCATCCTCGGAAACTCCAAGGATCTCGGACAGATACTTATCGGAGAAGCCGTCCTTCTTCGCCTGAGTAAGAGCTGCATCGGAGGGAACCTGTCCCTTGAATTCCTTAACCAGAGCCTCTTCCTCATCCACCAGCTCCTTCATCTGCTCAAGGAAATATTTCTTCACATGCGTGATCTCGTGGAGCTCGTCTATGGTAGCGCCCTTACGGATCGCTTCATACATCATGAAATGACGCTCGCTGGAGGGGGTGATGAGCATCTGCAGCAGCTGCTCCCTGGTCAGGTCATTAAAGTTCTTAACGTGTCCCAGACCATAGCGGCCCTTCTCCAGGGAACGGACAGCCTTCTGGAAAGCTTCTTTATAATTCTTTCCGATGGACATGACTTCACCAACGGCACGCATCTGGGTTCCCAGCTTGTCGTCCACGCCCTTGAACTTCTCAAATGCCCAGCGTGCGAACTTAACTACCACATAGTCTCCGTCCGGCTTATACTTGTCCAGAGTTCCGTATTTTCCGCAGGGAATGTCAGCCAGGGTAAGACCGGCAGCCAGCTTTGCAGACACAAGAGCGATGGGGAAACCGGTAGCCTTACTTGCCAGTGCGGAAGAACGGGAGGTACGGGGATTGATCTCGATAACGATGATCCGGTCGGTCTTCGGATCGTGTGCAAACTGAACGTTTGTACCTCCGATCACCTGAATGGATTCAACGATCTTATAGGCCTGCTCCTGCAGACGCTTCTGCACATCCTCGGAAATGGTGAGCATGGGAGCGGTACAGAAGGAGTCACCGGTATGGATGCCCATGGGATCCACATTTTCAATAAAGCATACGGTGATCATGTTGTTATCCTTGTCACGGACAACCTCAAGCTCAAGCTCTTCCCAACCTGTCACGGATTCCTCAACAAGGACCTGACCTACCAGAGAAGCCTTGAGACCTCGTGCGCAGACGGTCTGCAGCTCTTCCCGGTTATAAACCAGTCCGCCGCCGGCACCGCCCATGGTATATGCGGGACGAAGAACAACAGGATATCCCAGCTCGTCAGCGATCTTCAGTGCTTCCTCTACGGAGTAGGCAACCTCGCTGCGGGCAACCTCGATGCCGAGAGCGTTCATGGTATTCTTGAACTCGATCCGGTCCTCGCCGCGCTCGATGGCGTCACCCTGTACACCGATAACCTGAACATTGTATTTCTCCAGGATTCCTGCCTCGGCAAGCTCAGAACAGAGATTCAGTCCTGACTGACCAC
>CADBOV010000242.1 GCA_902796385.1 uncultured Lachnospiraceae bacterium | reverse complement strand
GCATACGGGTCATAGTCCATCTGCCAGGTCATCCGACGCGGCTCCAGGAGCGCCAGTTCAATTTCATTTGCTGTTCCGCATAATTCGCAGAAAATCGTACCCCTATTTTCAAATCCACATACCGTACATCTCATAACAATCCCTCCTTATTTACCCGATAACCCCGGACAATCCTTCCGCTTATCTCACGTTCCGGTCATCCGCCAGCCCGGTCATCCGCTGCTTTGTTCTTACAGGTATTGTTATAGCACGGTTCAAGCTAAAAATTTTTGCATGGATTTTTACCCCGGAAGACTCTCCATCCATGCTCCTGCGATCACTTTATGTCCTTTCGCCGTAGGATGTGCGCCATCCATACTCTCATAACAAACCCCTGTCTTTTCCAGGTCTGCCAGAAGTACCCCCTGCTCTTCACATACTCTCCGGATGATCTCATTGTAATCCGAAAGAATACAGCCCCGGTCATTTTCCGTCAGATCCCACATCTTAAACCCTCCCGGCAGCGTCTTAAGAAGCGTTCCGCAAATGATCTCTGCGGAGGGATAAAGCTCCTTCAGCCTGGACAGCATATGACTATATGCCGGGTAAAAACAATACCTGTCATCTTTATTTCCGATCAGCGGAACCGAGCAGCAAAAATCATTGACCCCCATATATACCAGGATCGTATCCGGTTTCTGCCCTCCCGCCGCTAGTTTACATAATCTATCATCTCCGGACGCCGACGGAAATCCGCGCCCTGCCACAGTGCTCCCCGAATAGGAATTATTGACACAAAGCGATGCCTGTCTCTCCGTGATCACCTGATGCCACCAGGTATCCGACACCGATCGGATCCCGCAGATCCTTTGTATCTCGGATGTGTAATACACATAGTACCCTTCCGGATTATATCCCGGAAATGTACAGATGGAATCACCCAGCACTGAGATCATTTCCTTTTTTTCACGTGTTTTGCACTCCATTTCGGTCCTCCCTGTCATGTACGGTCTGTGTGATACCCCGGATATCCCCCCAGATCACCCGATCGTCATACATTTCCGTATTCTTTTGAAGTGCTGTAATTATATCATATTTACGCAGTCATTATCCGGTTTCTTATTAGAAAAGCATTGCAACGATTGCTAAAAGGGAAACCTTTTTGTGTGCCTTTGCTTTCTTTTCTGCCTTTACGGGACCCGGAAACATTTCTGCCATTTCCTTCCATGTTTTCTTTACGCTGAATCCTGCGAAGATTGCTTCTTCTTCCTGAATTTTCTCGATCGTGTATTCCATAACTTTTCCCTCCCCTAACGCTTTCTCTCTGTTCCTTACAAGTATATTTATAGCAGAGGGTCGGAAATCTTTTTTTGCACAACAAACTCTCCCGCACGCCCGTATGCTGCCGCGGGCCGGGATCTCCCGAATACCGATCAATCGACTTGAAAAAAGTATCCATCCAGTGTAAAATCTGAGAAAACAGACGAGTATGAAAGGAGCTGTAAATATGGATCTGATCCCAAGTTTTTCTGTTGACCATACAAAGATCATACCCGGCATATTTCTCAGCAGGGTGGATCAATTAGGGAACGAAACGGTTACCACCTACGACATCAGAGTAACAAAGCCAAATGTAGAGCCCGCCATTGACGTGGCAGCCATGCATTCGCTTGAACATCTGATTGCAACTTATCTTCGGAATGATCCCGACTGGAAGGATGAAGTGATCTACTGGGGACCCATGGGATGCCTCACCGGATTTTATCTGATCCTTAAAGGGAATCGCGCCCCGAAGGAAATTCATGACCTGTTGCTTAGATCCTTCCGTTCCGTGGAAGCCGCAGACGATGTTCCCGGTGCAACAGCCGAGAACTGCGGAAACTATCTGATGCACAACCTGACCATTGCAAAATGGCACGCTGCGAAGTTTGCGGACTATCTTGCTTCCAATCAGGATAACCCTGAGATTTTCGAATATCCGAAAACCACCAGACTTGTTACCGAAGGCGGTCAGCAGTTCTTCGATTCATAAACAATTTCCAATAAAGAAAGGGCACGCCATGGCGGCGTGCCCTTAACTGTTATGTCTTACTATTTCTTGTTAATTCTTATTCAGCCTTTGCAGCCTTTGCTTCCAGGATCTTCTTTGTCAGATCCGGAACGATCTTGTTCAGATCACCAACTACACCATAGTCAGCTACATCAAAGATCGGAGCTGTCTCATCCTTGTTGATCGCAATGATGATATCAGACTCTTCCATACCGGCTACGTGCTGGATCGCACCTGAAATACCGATTGCAAAGTATACATGCGGACGAACGGTCTTACCTGTCTGTCCTACCTGCAGTTCCTTCGGCTTCCAGCCTGAGTCAACAACTGCACGAGAGCAGGAAACCTGTCCGCCAAGTGCTGCCGCCAGATCCTCAAGGATCTTGAAGTTCTCCGGAGAACCAACTCCACGACCACCGGATACCAGGATCTTAGCATCCTGAATATCAACTACATCTGAAACTGCCTTAACGATGTCAAGGATCTCAACATAGTTATTGTTCGGTGTGAAACCGGGGTTGAACTCTTCGATATTTGCCTTTGCACCCTTGATCTTATCCTTCTTCTGCATAACGCCCGGACGAACGGTTGCCATCTGCGGACGGAAATCAGGACAAGCGATGGTTGCGATGGTATTACCACCAAATGCAGGACGGGTCATAAGCAGCTGATTATGCTTCTGCTCTCTGCCCGGGATTGCAACCAGCGGGAAATCTCCGATATCCAACTGTGTACAGTCAGCGGTAAGACCTGTATGGATACGTGCACATACACGCGGACCCAGATCACGACCGATTGCTGTAGCACCGATCAGGAAAACGTCCGGCTTATACTTCTCGATTACGGAAGCAAGTGCATGTGTGTACGGCTCTGTACGGTACTCCTTCAGCTCCGGATCGTCAACAACGATAACACGGTCTGCGCCGTACTCAGCCAGTGAATCTGCCAGTCCCTTAACATCGGAACCTACCAGGACAGCTGTTACCTCGGTCGAAAGATCTGCTGCGAGATCCTTTGCCTTACCAAGTAATTCATAAGCGATATTGCTGATCTGGTTATCTACCTGCTGTGCGAATATAAATACGCCCTTGTATTCTTCTAATGCCATTTTG
>CADBOV010000241.1 GCA_902796385.1 uncultured Lachnospiraceae bacterium | reverse complement strand
TTTATTACTCCATGGAATTCTGGGCTCCCAGGAATACCGGAACACCGGTTTCATTATCGACAACCGCATAGATAAACGGTCTGTCCAGTGTTACCATATAAGGCTCTTCCATCATAACGGCTCCCGTTTCATCCATCATCACGATCGTTGCCGCTGCTGCCTTTGTTCCATGGCGGTCAACCTCGATCATGCTCTTATGGATCACGGTACCGATCTTTACCGGCATGCTGTCATCCGTAACCATCGCATCAAACTTTGCGTCATCCGTATAGGCTTCCGTCACGCCGAGCGCCTTTAAAACGTCATTCATTTCTTTTCCGTATTCCGTTTTAAATTCCGGCATCTTCACGATCACATCCCTGGATGAATCTGCATTTAAATATGCATCCGAGAATCCGGTGGAGTCGGAAGCGATCTTCTTCAGGTACTCTTCCGTGCTCATTCCTTCCGGCGGGAGGATTCCTACGAAGCTGTACTGATAGCCGCGATAGGGCTTGATAAATCCGAGTCCGCCTGCCAGCTTGATGGCACGGCCTTCCGTTCCGCAGAGCATGGTAGCCTTCGCTTCGGTTCCGTCTGCATTGTGAAATGTCTGGTTCTCTGCGATAGCCGCCTCCTCATACTGCTCTGCCCATTCCCCGTCAAAGGAAAGTGCATTGACCAGAGCGATCCTGGCTTCCGGAGAGATTTCCTTTATGATCTCGGGAATCCGTTCCTTCGTATTTTTCTTTACCCACTGGTTGATGGCTTCCACCGTTGATGCATCAAAGGGTGCGGAATACAGCTCCGCCGCATAATAATTTGTTGTATCCTTCACGAAGGAATCCCGGAGCTTGACTCTTCCGTTGTTATTGACCCAGACGGAGTTTGCCACATGCCACTCCGCATCCTCCGAATCCTGCATTCTTTTTGCAAAGGAAGCCATTTCATTGTTCAGGGCCGACGGTTCTTCATTGGTTCCCGGCATAAGAACCTCCATCAGTTCCTTTTGTGTTTTGCTTCCTTTGTCGGATCCGGATGCGGTCATTCCCAGTGCCATCTGAATGGAGATGGGGCTGATCACGTAATTCCCGTTCTTATCCCCATCCTGCTCCATCATCTTCTGCAACAGGATGATACCGCTCCTGGAAAGTGCCTGCCCGTGATTTAATGTCATGGATGTGTCCGGAATGCTTATCTTCTCTACATTTTCGGACAGATTTGTAATGTTCGTACTATACTGTGGCTTTTCCGCCGTATTGCTGCTGCTTCCCGAACCACCCGAACTGCCGCAGCCTGTAAGTGTAATTCCAAATGCCAGCAGAATTGCAGTTAAACTTTTCCGGAAAAATATTTTCTTCTTCATAAATTCAGTCTCCTTTTCTGTCACTCGATCCCATTTTCGGATCACGGTTTCCCGTATCGACCGCTTCATCACAGGATACGAATGAAAGAAATCATTTTATGGATTTTTTTTCGGCCATCCACTCAAACAGGTGGATTTCTTCTCCGTCAAACTCCCTTGTGACCCGGTCCTGCAATACCGGGATCCAGGACCAGTGCCCGTTATATTCATAGGGGAAGCCCGTCGCCGTATACCCCATCACCTGCGGGAGCCGGCTGTAAACGACCCCGGCTCTTTCCTGCTCCGGAAGCGCCATCAGCTTCTCATACAGCGCATCCGCATAATCCGGCGAACCGTCCGGTCTCCTGAGAGGCAGCGTCCGGTCGGTTGCCGCAGCCGTGATCCACATGGGAACCTTTGCCAGTTTTTTGATCCTGTCCTCCGTCATCCACTCCCTGCAGTATGCAGGACAGATCGGAAATGCAGCCGCAAACTTCCCCGGCATTGCCAGAAGCATCTGAAGCGTCATGAACCCTCCGTTGGAACATCCGCCGATGTAGATCCTGCTCCGGTCGATCTCCGGATGGGATTTCAGGTATTTTACGATCAGCTGTTTCAACGGCTTCGTGTAATAGGAAGAACCGCCTCTTTCCCGGATCACATCCATATCCCATCTGCCCGCTCCATCCGTATCCATCCACATGGTGGGACATTTCGGAACCAGCACTGCCGCTCCGACCCCCGGAAAATAATACTGCGTCGTTGCTTCTGTCAGCGCCGTCACCCGGTTTCCGAGAAGCGTCACGGAAATGTCGTCCCCGCCTTCTCCCAGTCCGTGAAGCCAGATGATCAGCGGCAGCGTACCCTTCCGGTACGTCCGTACCCCTTTCCGGTCCAGATAGGCCGGCGGAAGATAATCCGTATACTCAATGTCAGCCCCGTCCAGCTTATATTTTCTTCTCCTGATAAATGCATCACACGCCGGGCAGAAAACTCCCACACATTTCAGACCCGGAAAGTCAAATGTACGGTAAGTATTTCTCTCCCGGTCCACATCATATTCAAATGCCTGCGTCCATGAGATATCCGGTCCCTGCACGGGGAAAACGGTGTAGTATTCCCCCAGCGCGTCCGCTCTTCCGTCCTTATCCGAACGAAATGCGGCATGAACCGGTCCCGGGAACCGGTAGTTCTCCAGCCATTCAAAATCCTCTTCCCTGTTTACCCGGATGACCAGGCAACGGATCACCGGCCCGTAATCCTCCGGCTGCAGGATCGCGCGAAACCCAAGTTTTCTTTTTCTTTCCATAGAACATTCCTTCCGCACCAATACACTTACCTTCCATCGCATTCAGCCGGGCACATTGCTCAGCCAAACGCTACCCTCATTATAGTATGTCCCCTCCCTCCGGTGCAACGTGAATTCCTCTCGTTTTAACAGCTCCAAAAATCAAAAAATCGTCATTGTTTACATAAATTTTCGATTGTGATTCAAATGCTAATATGCTACTATGAAAATAGTGAAATCGAAAGGAGGATTCTTATGGAAAGCGTACGTAAGTACATTGCCGAGTTTATCGGCACATTCATCCTTGTTACTCTTGGCTGCGGCACGGCCATGCTGGTCGGCTGTAATTCTGAGCAGGGCGGCGGCTATATCCTGACCGCACTCGCTTTTGGTCTTGCGATCGTTGCCATGGCTTACAGCCTCGGAAACATTTCCGGCGGTCATGTAAATCCCGCGGTATCCCTTGCAGTTCTGATCAACGGCGGCATTTCGGTTACGGACTTCATCGGTTACGTCATTGCTCAGTGCTTCGGAGCACTTGCAGGAAGCGGACTTCTGGCTCTCATCTTCAGCATGGGCAGCGTAAAGGACAAAACCAGCGCAAACGGAGACATCACCGGACTCGGAACCAACGGTCTTGGCGGAGTCAGCGACAGCGCAGGCGCAGGTATCCTGGTTGAGATCGTTCTTACCTGTATCTTCATCATGACGATCCTCGGCGTTACATCCGCAAAGCAGAAGCACGGTTCCTTCGGCGGACTGATCATCGGTCTCACTCTGACCGGTATTCACATCCTCGGAATCGGGCTGACCGGAACCTCCGTAAACCCGGCTCGAAGCCTTGGACCCGCTATCGTTGCAGCGATCAACGGCAACGGTGATCCGATGGGATGCGTTTGGGTATTCATCGTCGGACCGTTCGTGGGCGCAATCCTCGGAGCTGTGATCTACAAGTTCCTGGAAGGCGGCTTCGGTGAAAAAGCAGCAGAAGAATAAAGTCTCTCCCCCGCCACACCGGCGGGGGTTTTTATTTGGAATCTTTTCGCCGGCAGTCAAAAATGCGTGACCCGGCGCCGGATGAAAAAAGTTCCCCCTAACACAAAAAAGAAGTGACTGGAACGGAAAAAAATGGTATAATCACTATGTCTGTTGTGATGGGGGTCACAAGCAGCAAAAACTATTGAATAGAAAGGCAACAGATATGGTAATTAAAAACTTACAGAACACGATTGCAGAGTGTATTGCGTACGCGGACGAAGTCAACAAGAATTCAAATGTATTTCCTGATGACGCGAGAACCCCGCTCCGTGATCTGCTCCGTTATGACATGATCGTCTTCCTGGGCCATTTGTATGAGCCCGGCAATCCGGAAACTGCAGACCAGATCCAGTATATCGAAAACAACCTCCGTATGCGTACGGGTGAGCGTTTTGCTGAATTTGTTAGAGAGAAATGCAGCGATCCGGAATATCTGAAAGAGCCGCCGAAGTCACTGACTTATTTTATCCGCGCTGACCTGGATCCCAATTCCGGTATTGCCGAAGGAAATATCGCGAAGTCCAAATTTGTTGTGGATGCCTTTCGTAAGCTGGGTGACGGCTTCTTAAATTATGACAAGGTTCATGAGTCTACCCGTAAGCTTCTTACAGATCATATCGAAGTACTGAATAACGCACTGAAGGAAGCAGGCGTTAACTTCCCCACCTCCCGTGCCGCTAAGGAGCAGGAGCAGCCCACACACGGTGTCAGGGTCAGCGGGGAGAATTTCAACGACACCTCTTCTGCGGATATCGGAAGAGTCAATTCCTTCGATTCCAAATCCGGCCGTTTCGTTTCCAAGAATGCCGTAAATGTATCCGGCTATAACATCATGAAGAAACGTGCGGACGACATTTCCGAGTTTGCGAATTTCCAGAAAAAGGAAGAACAGGATGGTCCGGACCTGCACCGTGGTAAGAACCGCGTCGGCGGAAACCGGAGAGGCGCAGATGAAACCGAAGAGCTGGATAAGCCGCTGGATGAGCTGATCGCAGAACTGCAGGCTCTGACAGGACTTTCCTCCGTTAAGGATGACGTTATGCACCTGGTTAACATCATCAAGGTTCGTCGTCTTCGTGAAATGAAGGGTCTGAAGCGTATCGATATGTCCTTCCACCTGGTATTCACGGGTAACCCCGGTACCGGTAAAACCACGGTAGCCCGTCTTCTTGCAAAGATCTACAAGCAGCTGGGCGTTGTAAGCCGCGGTCACTTCATCGAGGTAGACCGTTCCGGACTGGTAGACCACTTCTCCGGTGGTACTGCCATGAAGACAACCGAAGTTATCAACCGCGCCATCGGCGGTATCCTCTTCATCGACGAGGCATACTCCCTGACTCACAATAAGGAGTCGGGTGACTACGGTCAGGAAGCTGTCGACACACTCCTGAAACGTATGGAGGACGATCGTGACGACTTCATCGTTATCGTTGCAGGATACACGAAGGAAATGGTGGAATTCATCGAATCCAACCCCGGTCTTCGTTCCCGTTTCAACAAGTACATCCACTTCCCGGATTATGAAGCCGGCGAGCTGATGGAGATCTTCAAGTACATGTGTAAGGAAACCGATTATGTACTTACACCGAACGCAGCCACCATGGCTGAGGCCTATCTCCGCGGTATGGTAGACGGTAAGACAAAGAACTTTGCAAATGCGCGTCTGGTTCGTAACTACTTCGAGCGTTGCATCGACCGTCAGGCAACCCGTATCGTTCAGGACGAGAACATGACAGAGGACGATCTCTTAACCTTCGTTCGCGAGGATATGATCGAATCCGAGACGCATGCCGCACTGGAACGTCCGCAGGATGACTGATCAAATGAATCTAAAACGAAAGACCGGCACATGAAGTTTTCATTCATGTGCCGGTCTTTTTTTCATTCCATGCCTGCCCGGACAGACCCCATTTTCTGTTTCCTGTCACGGACCATCGTCCTGTATTCTTCTGTCACGTGATGTCCGGATCCTCCTGCTCTGCCCCCTGCTTCTTCGCGGCTTTCTGTTCCTCCATCGCAAGTCTCTTCTCATCCGCCTTTTCCTTCCGGCTTCCCCAGATATGGAATCCCACGAAGTATCCGATCAGGATCACCGGGATCGCTGCAATTACGTCCACTACGGAATGCTGTTTGACAAATGTCACGGAAACCGCCACAAGAACAGCCTCCAGCCAGAAAAGGAACAGGATCCATTTTTTCGAAAACCGTTTTGAGACCGATGCCGCAAACACAACGCCGAAGCCCGTGGAGACATGCTCCGAAGGACAGACATTTGTATTATGATCCAGCTTGTAGATGATTCCCGTCAGCCAGGAAAAGAAGTTCTTCCTGGGGAATTCATCCGGCCACATTTCCTGCCCGTTAGGCCAGATGGAATAAATGATCAGCGAAATGGTCAGCGTCACGATCATATATTTCATAAGCCGGACAAAGACCGGAACCTCAAAGGATACGGAATAGAGAACCATCAGGATCCAGAAGGGATACCAGATCACATAGGGAATGATAAAATATTCACAGAAAGGAATCTTATCATCCAGCGCACAGTGAACCACGGAATACCCGTTCGTGGAAGCCAGGATCTCCAGCCCGAAAAATGCAAAGAGATATATCGGCCAGAAGAGCAGCAGAAACAAGTGCCGGTACTCTTTCTTTTTTATATCGCGGAACTGAAATCCCCGATATGCCCAGTCCTGTTTTAAACTCTCCCACATACTATAACTGCTTCTCCAAATAATCTACAATGTCCTGAACGACGGTAAATGTTGCCAGTTCCTCGTCCGGGATCACAATTCCTCTCTCATCCTCCAGTGTCATAAGCAGCTGGAGCACATCGATGGAATCAGCTCCAAGTTCCTCCTTGATCTTGGAATCCGGTCGGATCACGGACGGATCCTTGATCTTTAACTGCTTTGCCAGAAGTACTCTTAATTCCTCAAACATTTCTCTTACCTCTTCTACTTTTTTATTTATGAACAGTTACAGCTTCTTGATGTACGCCCTGCGACGCTTATGCTGTACTGCCTTAAATCGTTTCCACTGATTCTGGATCGCAAAATTCGTCTCCTGATTCAGATTTGTCTCTGCGTATTCGATCCCGTCTTCCCGGAGCATCCGCATCAGTTCTGCAGCGATAATGGCATTCAGCCCCCGGTTGATATATTCCGGATCCACCGCGATCAGTCCCAGATCCAGAACCTTCGGATGATGGATGCTCTTATAAAGTCTCGCCAACGCTGCCGGCGTCAAATGTCCGTAGGATTTCTGAACTGCCTTCGACAGGGACGGGAAGCAGAGACCCATGCAGACCATTTTTTCATCCTCGGTCAGGATCACTGCAAGGTGGTTCAGATCGAGGATCATGTTGAAATTCTCGATCATCATCTTCTTCATGTTGTCGGTAAAGGGAACCGTTCCGTAAAGTCCGGCATATGCGGTATCCAGGAGATTGAAGAACCGTTCCTGATACTTGTCCAGGAATTCCTGTTTGGAATCTGCCTCACCGAAATGCAGTTTATACCGTTTCATAACGAAGTCGGACAGCTTCTGCAGGGAATCGTCCGGTTCATCCGGCACATAGATCTTGCTTTCCAGCCAGTCCACCTCTTTTTCATATCCCAGATTCTCGATCAGATCCTGATAGTAGGATGCATTGTACTGCTCTTCAAATGTGGAAATCTCGTAGAAGCCCTCCACCAGAAGACCTTCCCTCTCCAGATCGGAAAAGCCCATCGGTCCGCAGATGGTGTCCATTCCCAGGGAACGACCCCAGTCTTCTACGGCATCAAACAACGCCTTCGCCACCTTCTTATCGTTGATGGAATCAAAACGCGTAAACCGGATCCGTTTCTCATGATTGATCTCATTACTTGCTCTCTGACAGATCCCGGAAATCCGTCCTGCGATCTTCCCGTTTTTATATGCATTAAAATAGACCGCGTCGCAGGTATCATAATAAATATAATCCTTACGGAAGAGCTTCTTTTCCTCCATGTAAAGCGGCGGTACGAAATACGGGTTGCCCTTGTACAGCCGGAGCGGGAAATCCAGAAATTCCTTCTGTTCCTTTTTCGTTTTTACTTCTCTTACTTCGATCATATCCCCTGACCATCCTTCACTCTGATCTTCTCACCAACTCTTACCGATGCTTTGCATGGAAGCTCACACCCAGTGTATCGGGTCCGCAATGACTGCCTGCGGTCGGATTAACCACGCTGAACTCGATCCTGAGTTTCTCGCCGTATTTTTCGACCAGCATCTGCTTCATACGCTCCGCAAGCTCCGGCGCATCCGCATGTCCGATGACAACCCTGTGCGAGTAGATGTCCTCTGCCAGACTGTCAACGTAATTCAGCAGCGTATTCATGGCTTTTATGCGGCCGCGTTCCTTCCCGATATTCACCATCTGGCCCTCCGAATTCATATGGATGATCGGACGGACACCGATCATATTTCCCATGACGCCTGCCAGTCCGGATACTCTTCCGCTCCTGCGGAAAAAGGTAAGATTATCCGCAAAGAAATATACCGCAAACCGGTCCACCTCTTCCTTTGCCCATTCGAGGATCTCTTCCGCCGACTTTCCTGCTTTGTAAAGATCCATGATCTCCTTTACGATGTTATAGCTTCCGATGGTGATCCCCTTTGTATCGATCTCATAGAATTTCCGGTCCGGATATTTCTTTTCCAGTTTTTCCACTGCCTTGTCCATGGAATCAAATGTTGCAGACATGGCTCTGGAAAAATGTACATACAGGATATCATTTCCGGCCTCGAAAACCGGTTCAAAATACTTCTCGTAATTATACTCATTCAGTGCGCTTGTACTGGGAAGTGTTCCCTCCCGCAGCTTCTGATAAAAAGCGTGCTCGTCAAATTTGGTAAAGTCCTCATATGGACGTACCTCCTGACCGTCAAAGTTATACGGCATGCTGATCAGCCGAACTCCGTATTCCTCTGCTTCCTTCAATGTAACGTCCGTATCCGTATCCGTGAATAATACAAGCATTTCCCCTTCTCCTCTGTATCCGCTTCTGCAGTCTTACGGCTGCAGATCCTCTGATTCACAATATGTAAAAAGTATAACAAAACCCTTCTTATTTTCAACGTTAATTTTTCGGCAGGATATCCTCTGTCTTT
>CADBOV010000240.1 GCA_902796385.1 uncultured Lachnospiraceae bacterium | reverse complement strand
TCTTTGAATGATCCGCTACCTTTTACTGGATCATTCTTCTAAAAATTATGTGTTTATATACGGGCGCATATTTATGCGTCGGACGTATAAAGGCAGCCTTTTATCTGACTGACCCTCATCCAACGCATCCCTATGCGCCTTTGATACGCCTCTGTTGGAGAAACCCTTACTGTTTTCAATCCCTCTTCACTTCCTTTCACCTAACCGGTATAGTTTGGATTGTTTCTGCAGGTATCTGCGGACAGAGACAGTATCAGCAATCGTGTTGATCCCCACTTTCAAAGGTGGGATTCGTACCAATAAAAAAAGGCACTGGAAAGATTGACTCTTCCAATACCTCTATTCGTTCTCTAAAATTTCAAACTCATCGGTCGGACTGATATCCACCGCCGGTCTCGGATCCGATTCCGGAACCAGGGTCAGCTTTCCCGGCGGTTTTGCGACATACTCTCCGAGCAGTTCCGCAAAACGCTTCTTGCCCATCATTTTTTCAAATTCGGTCAGTGTGATCATCTGCTTTTTATATAGATCGGTATAACCATTTTCCATCGCTGTATCCACCACAGCCTTTGTGTCCGTAAACACCCGCTTGGACCGACCTTGAACGACCTTATAGCCCGGTATGACAACACCGTGATTGATTGCCTCAGAAGAAACGAAAGAGAATACTGCATCGATCCAGGAGTTGATCCGGTTCAGTGTGGGCAGAATTTCCGCCAGCTCTGACAGCGGGATCAGCCCCGGCTGCTTAAAGACCGGTGCCGTTGTATCCGCATCATACGGAGCGGTGGTATCGGTTTCCTCTACAGCTTCAACCTCTGTATCAAAATCGGGATCGGTTAAAGGTGCCGCATCCAGATCCAGAAACTCTTCCCTGGCAAGCGCAAGCGCCTCATCCGCACAGGCTTTACTAACCGGTTTCGCACGGCAGAACCGGTACCAGTCTCCACATTTCTGTTCGCCTTTGCCTTCATACGCCAACTTTGCGATCGGACGGATGCTCTCGCCCCAGTCCTGCAGTTCCTTCCGTGTACATTCAAAGGTACTGATATTGTCGAGCCGTGGCTGGACAATGGTCATGCGGACAGTCTCAATATCGTAGATATAGCTATAGGCGTGTAATCCACCGAGCGCATAGAGCATCATCTGGCTGTTATGATCGCAATTCACAAAAACGCCCTTCCCAGCCTTAAAATCAATGACATGAAGCAATCCTCTACGGTTTTCATCAACACCCAAGATCAGCATATCGGCTGTCCCGAAACCGGAAGGAGCGATATGACTGTAATCGACTCGTTCCTCAATCAGAACCAGCGGTTCGCTACCATTTCGTTTCATCTCTTCAATAGTCGAAATGACGAATTCCGCATAGACATCCGTGATCTGGTCGATCTCTTCGGTGTAAAACTGCTCCGACTGTGGCCGGGTCACTCGTTCATGCAGATACTTCCGCACTTTATATTCGCAGACCTCGTGAGCAAACGTGCCTTCCTGTGCATAGATAGAACTTTCATTCGGAAAGCTTTCCTGCAGACGTACTGATGGCGGGCAATGCAACCATTGTTTCGAACTGGACGCGCTTAACAACGCGTGTACATCTGGCAATGTAATCACCTCCAGTTACAGCCCTGCAAGATCTGTCAGGAACGCCTCGTATTTTGAAACCGGTAGCTCACTGACTTTAGCTGCTCCGTAATTCGCCAACATGTCTGCAATCCTCTGGTTATTGGAACGATCCTTCTTGATCTTCTCAACAATGATCTTTGTGAGATCGTCCTTAGAGACTGTGGATACAGGCTTTTCCGCTGCGTGTTTTTCTTCTGCAGATTTTTCCGCAGTCGATTTCTCTGTATCTGGTTTTTCCGATACCGGCTTCATAGGAACGACTTTGTTCTCAGGAGCCGGTACCTCTGGACTTTCAGATTTCTGAACCATCTCTACGGTCTTTCCAGGCTCAGACAGCAATATTTTAGAGAGTGCTTTTTCCGCAAAACCGGCATCAAGAGCTTCCAGCATCTGAAATGCCCCCAGAAAAACGGCGCTGAGACCCATCTGAAATGCCTGCTGATCGTTAATCTGCATCATAGATCCGACCCTCCTCAATATCTTCATCATCGTCTTCGTCATAGTTACCGATGGAATCAGAATCCTCGTCATCCGATGAATTGTAACAATCATCATGATCGCCAGGGGTATCACTGTAATCATCCGCTTCGTCAAGAACGCTGCGATGGAATGTCACCGTAAGGTGATTCTCATCATTGTCAACATCCATCCATTCAAGACAAAGCTTCATTTTTGGAAGTTTTAAAGCAGCATTACACAGGGTACGGAACAATCCCGCAATCATTTTTCCATGATCCATATAAGATTGATCCATTTTTTCTTCCAATTCTTTCAAGACACGACCTACAGCATCAAAATCTTCGTTGCCATTCATCGTGTTCTCATGATCGGAAGAATTACAGAAATCGCTCACAGGCATTTCATCTGATACAACTGATTCGCTTCTCATCTGTTCATTCCTGTCATTCTGACTATTGTGGTTGTGGTGGTTTTTACGTCTTCTACTCATAATGAAGTTCCTTTCCTCGGACTTTCTCCGATAACGCAGAACAACCACAGTCCATGTGAACTGCAGCTGTTCCGTAATAACTGATTTCGGGAAGGGTTATCTTCAAGTCCCTCTACTATGTAGATTTTTCAGAGGCAAAAATATAGGGTATCAGTAAAATAATTTTTCTCTATCTTTAATTTTTTTTCTTATTCCCTTAATTCTTTCCAGAACGGAGACTTGACTGATACATAGTATTTTTGCAATTTCTACCTGAGTATAACCTTTCACATAATAGAGGTCATATACCTCTCTCTGCTTTTCAGTCAATACTCCCATACGTTCTTCTTCCTCTTCCTTCCAGAGATACGCATCCTCCGGATTCTCAAAGTATGCACCACAGGTCCACTTATACGATTTCTTCTGATCCCACACTTCCAGATTTTCAAAATCGCTGAGACTCCCCTGTGATTTCGGGTGATCAAGATTTTTTTCGATCTGGTCTTCTCCCTTCATTAACAGTACAATGTGCCACGGCATCATCCCCATCTCTTCTTCTGAAACATTTTCATATTCTCTCTGGTATAATTTTTCACTCTCACGGAGTGGGTTGAAGTAAAAAACATAATCACTGTACTCTGGTAACCACATGACGGTCTTTCGATTTCCATTATCGTATACGGCATATCCATTGGAAAAAACCTCGCACAACCCTTTTTCCAATCCATCAGCGTGAATCTCTTTTTTACCGATGCAGAGAACCGATGAACGAAGCTGAATCGCGCCGGGACGTTTTCTCGATTTTACCGATGCCTCTTCAACCTTTGATTTTCTATCAGTAGTATCCGCTGAATCCTCACAGTCATCACACTCATCAGGAATAAGCCTCAGCAGTCGAGCTTCTCTCTCTTCACG
>CADBOV010000239.1 GCA_902796385.1 uncultured Lachnospiraceae bacterium | reverse complement strand
TTTGTATGCGCGATACGGCCGGCATGCGGGCATGCTTGCATGCACATAGGCCGGCCAACGCGACATCGAGTAGGAGGGTCCCCCTCCTACTCGATTAAGACACATCTGTATAAGATGCGAAATATTTATGGATAAAATGAAACAACGTTAAACAACTTCCAGGATGGTGTTTACCATCAGGTCGTTCTGCTTCGGGTTCATGAAGCAGAAGCGGAGGTATTTATTGCCCAGACCGCGGATGTTATCACAGCGGCGGAGCATGATACCGCGCAGGCTGCAGTGCTCTGCGACCTGTGAGGAGGTAAGATCCTCATTCAGAAGCTTCATCAGCATGAAGTTCGCATAGGGCTTATAGAGCTTGATGGTCCTGCAGGGGGACATGGCCAGGTAAACCAGGCTTCGTTCCGTATGGACAACGGAGCGGGAGTCCTCAAAATACTTGGTGTCCTTAAACATATCGATTCCGGCAATGGCGGAAAGTGTCGCGATATTATTCTTTGTGGTTGTAAGATCGATGATCTGGGACAGATCCTCGTTATTCATGATCGCATAAGCGAACCGGAGACCGGGAACCGCAAAGAATTTGGATACGCTGCGGAGGATCGCCAGATTCTGGTATTCATCCGTCAGCGGTACGGCAGTGATCTCTTCATAATCATCCGTGAACTCGATATACATTTCATCAACGAGAAGGAAAATGTCCAGCGCCTTGCAGGCTTCGGCTATGACAGCCACATCCTCACGGGTGATTATCTTGGAAGTGGGGTTGTTCGGATTTCCGATGATCAGAAGATCCAGGGAAGAATCCAGTTTGCTGATCAGATCCTCCACATCCAGTTCGAATTCCTTTTCCTCGTCCAGATCGTAGAAAACAACCTCGCTGCCGTAGGCGATCATCACCTTTTCATATTCGGAGCTGCTGGGAACCAGGATCATGGATTTCTTCGGGGCGAGAAGCGCCGCGAAGAGACGGAGCAGATCCGGGGAACCGTTTCCCATGATGATCCGTTCCAAGCTGGTGCCTGCATAATCAGCAATGGCTGTCTTTAAATTCGTATAATAAATATCGGGATATTTGATGATGGATCCGATGTTATTTGCGATGGATTGCTTTACGGATACAGGAATCCCCAGGGGATTCAGATTTGCATCATAGAGGACGGTTTCATATTGCTCGATGCGCAATGTATTTGAATTCATTTTAGAACCTCCGGGTTTGCGTGGGGATATATTTCTACTTTCAAAAAGATACTGAATCTGCTATAATAAGTTGATTTAGTATCGTTTGTACACGCTAATCCTATTTTACAACATTCTGTATCGGATTCGCAAGTTTTATTTATCGGAGTGGATGACATGAAGGCAATTGTGGAACAGTATGCCAAGGGTGAATTCCGGATCGACCGGCCCGATGTGCATATTTCAGAACAAAACTTCAAGATGAACATAGAAGCAGGTACCATTTTCGAGGGCTCTTTTTCCGTAAAAAGCCGGAATAAGTACCCGATCAAGGGAATGGTCTATGACAGCCGTTATTTGCTCAGATTTGAAAGTCACAGTTTCATCAGCCGAAAGTTTGAGGTGCGTTATTCCTTTGATGCTACCTGTCTTGAGGCAGGACAGAACTTCCGCGGTCACATCAATGTGATCACCGACGGGGGTGAATTCCGTCTGCCTTACGAGATCAGCATCGTTCCGCCGTGTGTTACCTGCGGAAGTGAAAGGATTGATGACCTCTTTAAATTTGCGGCTCTCGCGGAGCGGAACTGGAAGGAAGCAACCCGTCTTTTCATGAGCGATGACTTCCGCCGTACATTTATCAACCGGGATCCGCATGTGAAGCTGATCTATGAGAGCCTTCTGGACAGTCATTCGGTGGATCAGGCCATGGAAGAGTTCCTGGTGCTGGTTCATAAGAAGAGAACCGTAACCCTTTCCACGGCCAAGGCGAAGCTGGACCTGGAAATGCCTGCGGAGACGGAAAGCATCAGCATCAGTCTGACCAAGAATACCTGGGGATATACCAAGTCCGAGATCCGCAGCAACGCGGAATTCATCATACCCGCAAAGAAATCGGTGACATCCGCGGATTTCACCGCAAATTCCTGTGACCTTCAGGTGTACATTTCACCGGAGCATGTACCGGACGGTGAGAACAGCGGAAAGCTGATCATAGAGAATATCTACCAGAGGATCGAGATCGACATCCACCTGTCCAAGCCCCGGAAGCGGAGAGTGGATCAGGAGAACCGGCTGAAGGAGCAGGAATATAAGCAGTGCAAGATCAACCTGACCCAGGCATATCTGGATTTCCGCATGGACCGGATCAACCTGGAGGAATATGTGTCCGATACGCTGGAAGCCCTCCGGATCCTGATGGAAATGGAGCCGGAAGAGGATATGTACCGGCTTGCGGTTATGCATATGAATATCCTGAAGGGGGATTTCGCGAAGGTTGAGCAGGAATTCCTCCGCATCGAGGCAGATGTGGACCGGAGTCTCATGTCCAATCAGGAGAAGTGCTACTACGAATATCTCAAGGCAATGATGCTGCGGGATGAGGAAACCATCGAGAAAACCGCAAACATGATCCGCCGGAATTACCGGACCCAGGAGCCGAAGATGTTCTTCTTCTGGCTGCTGTTGTTCGTGGATCCGGTTTACAATGAGGATCAGGGCGCGCTTTACAGGGAACTTACGGAAATGTATGAGGAGGGCGAGAACAGCCCCATCATCTATTTCGAGCTCTGTGATATCCTGAACGGAAATCCGCTGATGCTGAAGCGCCTTACACCCTTCGAGATCACTGCGATCAAATGGGGTATGCGCCATTCCTACATTTCGGATGATGTACTGAATGAGTTCATCAAGCTGGCAGGAAGAAATAAAGAATTCAACAAGCAGATCTTCGATGTTCTGCGTTCCATTTATGATAAAAATGAAGACGAACTCCGTCGTCAGCGTCTCCGGAAGGAGAATGCATTTTCCGGGAACGACGAGGCGGTGGATCCCATGCAGTCCGACCTGTCTGCAAATGCAGAGCAGGAAGAAAGAGACGGCCTACAGGATACGGAGGACGATGAGATCGATGACGATTTCATTTTCTCCGGCTTCGATGAAGAGGAGGAAGAAGCGCCGGCGGAGGAGGACACTGCGTCCGATCCGGAGAGCAGCGTAAGTGATGAGGATGATCCGCTCCGGCTCTCCAGCGAAGGCACCTATTACGACCGGGAAGAGGAGAAACTGGATCAGAAGATCCGGCAGTCCTTTGATGATAAGTTTGACGAGACCATCCGTTCCGAGGAAGAGGAACGTTTCCTGAAGAAGGAGAATGAGAACCTTCAGGTGCTGGGGTCCATCTGCTCCATGCTGATCTCGGCAAATATGCTGGATTTCCGCTATCACAGATTTTATAAGGCAGCGGTACTTCATTCCCTGAAGTTCATCGGCCTGAATGAGTGCTATATCCGCAGTATGGACCGGGCACATTATGAGCTGATCCCGGCTTCGGTTCTCATGTATCTGAATTACAAGAATACACTGAACGAGGACGAGCTTGCATATCTCTATGCAAATGTAATCTTCAACAAGTCCGAGAATATGAAGATCTATCATGAATATGCACCCACCATGGAGGATTTCATGGAGCGCATGATCATGAAGGGAAAGGTAAATGATGATCTGACCGTCATTTATGACGAGTTCCTGGAGCCGGAGTCCGTAAGCTCCATTTTCGCCGGGAAGCTGATCAACATCATTTTCCGGAGAAAACTGGTCTGCTACAACAAGAATATCCGTGCGGTGATCGTCAGCCACGGGGAACTGTCCAGCGTGCAGCATGTACAGCTGGTGGACGGGGAAGCTTACGTAGAGATCCTGTCGGAGAATGCGTCCATTATCTTCGAGGATAAGGACGGAAACCGGTACGCGGGTTCGATCCCCTATCATTTCGAGCGGATCGTGGATGAGAAGGCATACATTCCCATCTGCCGTGAATACAGTCCGAGAGACTACCGGGTGCTGCTCTATAATTACGAGAGCATCGGGGAGTTCACATATAAGAATGCCCGTGAGGTAAATGCGGCCAGAGAGATCATCAACTGTGAAGAGATCTCCGATGATTACAAGCAGCAGGCATGTCTGGATATCATTGAGTACTATCATGAGAATCTGGACACGGATGTACTGGTGAAGTACCTCCGCCGGCTGGATATCGAATATCTGACCCATGCGAATGCCCGGACCATTATCACCTACCTGATCGACATGAACCTGTTCGATAAGGCGTTCCAGGCAGTAAAGCTGTACGGCTTTAACGAGCTGGATGTACGGGAGCTGTACCGCCTTGCGGATTACGGTGTTCAGGATTCCGACGGATTCCTGAATGAAAACCTTATGTCCATCTGCCTGAACCTGTATAAGACGGGAACGGTCAATGCCAATATCCTGACCTACATGGCCATGAACTTCAACGGCTCCATTGATGAGCTGGCGGGGCTCTTCAAACTGGCAAAGGACAGGATCACCGAGATCGGACCTCTGGCCGAGAATACGCTGGCGCAGATGATGTTTGCAGGAGAGCATCTGGAGTATATCTATGATGTATTCTCCACCTATTACAACGGCAGAAGCCGCGGACTGGTGGTAAAGGCATTCCTCAGACTGGCGGCACATAACTATCTGATCCGGGATGTACAGGTGCCGAACTACATTTTCGAGGCACTGTATGCCGAGATCATGAAGGGAAATATCGACGACGAAATATCCGCCATGGCGCTGCTGCTTTACTTCAGCCGTCTGGAGCGGTATACCAACGAGCAGAAGAAATGGATCTCCGATACGGCAAACCGGTTCATCGATGCCGGAAAGATCCTTCCGTTCTACATGAGCTTTGCCTCCTTCCTGGAGCTGCCGCAGGATGTCTTCCTGAAGACCTACCTGATCTACAAGACGGAGAACCGCCGGCAGGTATTTGTCCGGTACAGCACCGGAACCGGAAGCAGGGCAAGAGAGCATATCAAGGTTCACCGGATGGAGGAAGTGGTCAGCGGACTCTATGTGATGGAATTTGTGGTATTCCACGGGGAACGGCTGGTCTACAGCATCGAGGATGATCCGGATGGAAATGCCCAGATCGTGGAGAGTGAGGTTCTGAAGAAGAAGTCCTACAACAAGCAGGATCTGAACCGCTTCGAGATGATCAACAGCATGCTGGTCAAGCAGGAAATGCGAAAGGATCAGGAACTGCTGGTTGACCTGGATGTATACATCAACACCATCCATCTGTTTGAGGAGAACCTGACACTTCTGTAAGGAACCGGATATTTCAGTGAGGGACCCGGCAGCTTTGTCAGGGACCTGCAGAAAAAAGATTTAGTTAGAGGGCGAGAAAATGGCAGACGCATTTTACATCGGAATGGATTTGTGCTCTGACTTTACGCAGCTGTCATACTACAATGACATCAAGCGGGAGCCGGAATCCGTCAGCCAGTTGAATAATAAGGAAACCTACCTGATGCCGAACATCCTGTTTCACAGTACGGAAACAGGACACTGGTACGTGGGCGGAGAAGCGTCGGAAGCCAGATTCAACGAGGACGGAACCATCATTGACGGGATCTTCGAGAATCTGGAGAGCAAGGACAAGGTTACAGTGGAAGGAGAGGAGTATACCTATCCGGAGCTTTTTGTGAAAATGGTGAAGCTCCATATCGATTCCTTCCTGTACCGCTATGAGGATGCGACCATCCGCAAGCTTGTGATCTCCGTTCCCGAATTCAATACCCATATCTATCAGCTGCTTTCCGGACTTTATAAGGAGATGGAGGTTCCGGAGGATGCCATCGAGATCACCAGCCATCTGGACAGCGGCCTGTTCTACATTTTCAATCAGGAACAGGGACTCTGGATCAATTCCGTTGCGCTGTATGATTATAATGCGGACGGACTGAATTATTACCGGATCGACATTTCCAGAAATAAGCAGCCGAAGATCGTAACCGTGACCCATGAGGATTATTCTTCGGAAATGTCCCTCAGCCGTTACGGAAATGATACTTATCAGATGGATGTGGATTTCGCGAAGATCGCGGATTATGAAATGAAGAAGGCATACATTTCTTCGGTTTATCTGACCGGTGTCGGCTTTACGAATAAGTGGATGAAGAAGTCCACGAATATCCTCTGCCAGGGACGCAGGGTTTTCGTGGGACAGAATATCTATACCAAGGGTGCCTGCTACCGTGCGGTGGGAGGCGAGTATAAGGAATTCTACAACCGGTTTTTCGTTGAGACCAAGGAAAATGTGTTATTCGATGTGGGAATCTCCCTGGATGATGAGAAGGATACCTTTGTTCCCATCGTAAACGGCGGAAAGCAGTGGTATAACATTCGGGGAAAGATCCACGTGATCCTGGATGATACGGACACCATTACACTGGTGTACCGGAGTCGTCATACCGAGGAAGAGAAGCGGGAGGTGGTGAAGATCCACGGAATCCCGAAACGGCCTAACAAGACCACGAAGCTCTCGCTGGAGGTGGAATTTGAGAATCCCACCGACGGTGCGGTGATCATACGGGATATGGGCTTCGGAAAACTCTTTCCGACGACGAATAAAGTCTATAGAAAGGAGTTTTCCATCGTATGGCAAAGTTGATCGTATGTTCGCCGAAGCAGGCGGAGACTCCTTTTACATTTTTAAATACCAAGGTCGAGATCTATACCTATGAGGAGCTTTGCTTCTACATTTACAACAATACGGTGCTGATCTCCAAATCCGCGCTTTCGGACAAGCTGTGGAGCTGGATCCGGGACGAGCTGGATATGCCGCAGCTGGCTGAACGGCTGACCGGACTGGCGAATAAGACTCCCTTTGCCCAGGACCTTCTGGTGGAGATCCTGAATGCGGGTGAGTATTATACGCCGGAAGAGGTGAAGACCTACGCGGCTGCCTGGCAGAAGTACCGGAAGCTTTCCCCGCTCCAGCGTGAGAAGCTGAAGGCGGACGGATATCTGGGGTATCGCAGGTTCATCCGCGCGTCCATCATTTATGACGGGATCATCGAGCAGGAAGCCGAGATCCAGGACAAGGTCTTTCTCGGAAATGTATATCATAACCGGGCGGTAGCGGCTGCAAACAACCTGGATACGGAGGATGCGAAGAAGTTCTTCCTGAAGGCCTATGACCTGAACGGAAACCAGGAATCCCTGCGGGGATATTTCTATGTGGTCTCCGCGATGGAGGATATCACTTCGCTGAAGAACGAGGTCCACAAGATGGGACTTTCGGAACGGTATTTTGAAGACATCATGATGGAGATCGGCGATTCCAAGGACGATGTAAGGGAAATGACCATCTACGCCATGCTCCAGAGAGCCATCTACAACAAGATGCATAAGGACATGACGGATTATGACAAGCGGATGGACATTATCCTGGCACAGCTGAAGGATGAATTCCGTGACCAGATCGTATAGGCATCAGGATAAGATCGTATAGGCATCAGGATCAGGTCGTGCAGATCAGGACCGGATCGTATAAGCATAAACATGAAACAGAGAGGAAAAAGGTAACCATGGCTAAGGAACTGGAAAAGAATTACAACCCGGAGGAGATCGAAGGGAGATTATATAAGAAATGGGAGGATGCAGGATATTTCCATGCGGATCCGGACCGGTCGAAGAAACCGTTCACGATCGTTATGCCGCCCCCGAATATCACGGGACAGCTGCATATGGGACATGCGCTGGATAATACCATGCAGGACATCCTGATCCGTATGAAGCGGATGCAGGGATACAACGCCCTGTGGCAGCCGGGAACGGACCACGCGGCCATTTCCACAGAGGTTAAG
>CADBOV010000238.1 GCA_902796385.1 uncultured Lachnospiraceae bacterium | reverse complement strand
TGGAAGATCTTTGACGAGCGTCTGGATCTCTGCTACGAAGCCCTGATGTGCCGTCACAATGCCCTGATGGGTGTGACCAGCGACGTTTCCCCGATTCACTGGCAGTACGGTGCCATCACCCGTCTGGCAAAGGGCGAGAAGATCGACAAGTATCTGATGAACGGATACTCTTCCATTTCACTCGGATACATCGGTCTCTATGAACTGACAAAGCTGATGACCGGTGAAAGCCATACATCCCCGAAGGGATTCGATTTCGCTATGCGTGTTATGAAGCGTCTCCGTCAGGCATGTGATCAGTGGAAGGCTGATACCGGAATCGGTTTCGCACTCTACGGAACACCGGCTGAGTCCCTCTGCTATCGTTTTGCACGGATCGACAAGGCACGTTTCGGAACCATCCCGGATGTAACAGACAAGGGATATTATACAAACTCTTATCATGTGGATGTTCGCGAGGATATCGATGCCTTCAGCAAGTTCAAGTTTGAGGCTCAGTTCCAGCCGATCTCTTCCGGCGGATGCATTTCCTACGTTGAGATCCCGAACATGGCAAATAACCTGGACGCTCTGGCAGAGCTGGTTCGCTTCATCTATGACAACATCCAGTATGCCGAGTTCAATACCAAATCCGATTACTGCCATATCTGCGGTTATGACGGCGAGATCAAGATCAATGACAGCAACGAGTGGGAATGCCCGCAGTGCCACAACAAGAATCATGCCAAGATGACAGTAACCCGCCGTACCTGCGGTTATCTGGGAGAAAACTTCTGGAATGTAGGTAAGACAAAGGAGATCAAGGCAAGAGTTCTTCATCTGTAATAAAATGTGAACGAAAATGATCCGCAGGTGGCTGGCCGGTACACGCCGGTCTGCCACCTGCTTCTTTTTATCTGAAACGATAACGGAGTCCTTATGAGATATGCGACAATAAAAAAACATGATATAGCAAACGGACCGGGCGTCCGTGTTTCCCTCTTCGTATCCGGATGCAATCATCACTGCATCGGATGCTTTAACGAAGAAGCCTGGGATTTCAATTACGGCGAGTTATTCACACAGGAAACCATCGAGGAGATCCTGGATGCACTTGCCCCGGATTACATCAAGGGTCTTACACTGCTTGGCGGTGAACCCCTGGAATTTGTTAACCAGCGGGGACTTCTTCCCCTGATCCGACAGGTGAAGGAAAAATACCCCGAAAAAACCATTTGGTGTTACACAGGTTTTGACTATGAAAAAGACGTCATTTGTGATATGATGAAAAAGTGGCCGGTGACCAAGGAGCTGTTCGAGCATTTTGATGTGCTTGTGGACGGTAAGTTCATGATCGATCTACTGGACCTGAAACTCCGTTTCCGCGGTTCCTCCAATCAAAGGATCATCGACATACCAAAATCCAGAGAAGCCGGCGAAGTGGTTCTCTGGAAGGATGAGGGGAATTTTTATGGTTAAGCAGATACCTGTAAATATCAAACGACTGAAACCGAATGCTGCGATCCCGACTTACGGGTCTAGCAACGCTGCCGGTGCAGACCTTTATGCCTGCATTGACAGCGCTGTTGTGATTCATTCCGGTGAAACCGTCATGATCCCTACCGGACTTTCCATGGAACTTCCGGAAGGTTACGCAGGGCTTATTTATGCCCGAAGCGGTTTGGCCAGTAAGAAGGGGCTTGCCCCCGCAAATAAAGTCGGTGTAATTGATTCAGATTATCGTGGTGAGGTTCTGGTTGCCCTGCATAACCATTCTCTTGCGGATGCAACTGTGGAACCCGGTGAGCGGATCGCGCAGCTGGTGATCACCCCTTATATCATGGGTGTATTTAATGAGGCTGCAGATCTGTCGGAGACAGAACGCGGAGCCGGAGGCTTCGGTTCCACCGGAACCAAATGATCAGATATAACGGAGAGAACACCGACGAGTTCATCGTCGGTGTTTTTTTGCAGGAGGTAACCTATGGAAAACTTTGATATGGAGCAACTGGAACAGCTGCTGAAAGCAAAAAAACTCCATGAAGCCCGTGAGCTTCTTTCCGAATGCAACGAGGTTGACCTGGCTGAGATCCTGAGCGAACTGGATGATGAAGATCTTTCGATCGCATTCCGAATCCTGCCGAAGGAGCTGGCTGCGGATACATTTTCCTACCTGGAAACAGATACACAGGAGACCCTGATCCGGGCTTTCTCCGATAAGGAGTTGAATTTCATCATCGAGAATCTTTTCCTTGATGATACAGTCGACATGATCGAGGAAATGCCGGCCAGCGTGGTACAGCGTATCCTTCGGAACACGGACCCGGTAACCCGCCGGGAGATCAACGAGCTTTTAAAATATCCCGAGGACTCTGCCGGAAGCATCATGACGACCGAGTACGTCCGGCTTCAGGAAGGAATGACCGTTCAGGAAGCCTTTGACCGCATCCGGAAGGTCGGTGTGGACAAGGAGACGATCTATACCTGTTACGTTACAAATGCAAAGCGTGAGCTTCTGGGTGTCGTAACCATCAAGGATCTGCTGCTTGCGGCATATGAGACGAAGATCCGCGACATCATGGAGACCAACGTGATCTACGTAAATACCGTTGAGGACCAGGAAAAGGTAGCCCACTCCTTTGACCGTTATAACTTCCTCTCCCTTCCCGTTGTGGACAATGAACAGCGTCTGGTGGGAATCATCACCTTCGACGATGTCATCGATGTCCTGCAGGAAGAGAACACCGAGGATATCGAGCGAATGGCAGCTATCATCCCCACCGATAAGCCTTACATCAAGACCAGCGCCTTTGAGACCTATAAGAAAAGGATTCCCTGGCTTCTGCTGCTGATGATCTCGGCTACATTTACAGGGGCCATCATCGCGCATTACGAACAGGCGCTTGGCGCTTACGTTGTACTCACCGCCTACATCCCGATGCTGATGGATACCGGCGGAAATGCAGGGTCACAGGCTTCGGTTTCCATCATCCGCGGTCTTTCACTGGAAGAGATCGAATTCAAGGATATCTTCCGGATCCAGGGAAAGGAATTTATCGTTTCCCTGCTCTGCGGATTTACCCTGGCCATAGCGAACTTCGTTAAGCTGGTATTCTTCGATCATATTACGGTTACCATTTCTCTGGTGGTATGTCTCACCCTGATCTGCACCGTAATTGTTGCGAAATTCGTAGGCTGCTCGCTTCCGATCCTGGCAAAGAAGATCGGCTTCGATCCGGCGGTCATGGCGAGTCCGTTCATCACAACCATTGTTGATGCACTTTCACTCCTGATCTACTTCCAGTTTGCATCTCATATTCTGGGAATCTGAGGTAAAAAACCGGGGATGGTTCATTCCATCCCCGGTTTCCTGCATCACTTTCCTGTATTACTTTCTTGTATTTCCCCGGAACACTGACTACCCTTCCGGTTCATCAAAAGACGATCTTGTCATAGACATCAAAATCTACCGACTCTTCGTAGTGATAGTTGATATCCACATCCTTCAGCCAGCCGCTGAAGATTTTCGTAAAGTATGCATTTCTCTGCTCCCGCTCCAGCTTCGCTTTTTTATTGTCCGTAGCTTCGCGGTCCGTCAGTGCCTTCATGTAGAAGATGTGATACCCGTACTCGGTCTCCGTTACCAGACTGCTGGATCCGTCCTCCAGCTTGTAGAGCATGTTCGTTATGTCCTTCCCGTAGGTCTTGCGGATCTCATCCGGTGTCATGGTGTAGTACTTCGCTTCCTTTAATCCGTAGTAGGATGCGATCTGGGCAGGATCCCGCTCCTTGGATTCATCCAGGGGGCTGATCAGCATGTTATAGGCCTGCACCGCCTTATCATACTGTTCGTTCTTTTCCGCTTCATCCATGGGCTCTACCACGCCCTCTTTATTCTCCGTAAAGCAGGGGAAATACAGATCATAAAATGTGGTCTCCCGCGCCTCTTCATCCGAAATCTCAATCCCGGCAGCATCCATTACCGCATCATATACTTTTGAGGCAAGCATATTGTCAAGCATGCACTGATGTGTCATTTCCCGGGTCAGCTTCATTTCCTCGATCTGATCATCCGTCAGATTCTTCCAGAAGGACTCGGTTTCCGTTTCGGCCTTTTCCTTTTCATCTTCTGTCAGCGTCACGCCGTATTGCTCCGCCTGTGTCAGAAGGACCTTGACCTTCACGATATTCTCAATGATATCCTTGCGGGTCACGGCTTCCATATCCTGCGTCTTATCGGAGTCCACGGTCACATTCATCTTCCAGATCTCATTGCCGTAACTCTTTTCATAATCCTCAATTACCGGAAGCGCATACAGATAAACCTCGCCGATGGAGATACTCTTCCCCTGGAAATGGAACACCGTATCCTCAGCTTCCACCTCCGATTCATCTCCCGCATCTGTTCCGCTCTTGCTTCCGCAGGCTGTAAAAAGCAGCATACACGCCGCCAGCAGCAGTACCAGAAGCCTCTTTCCTTTTTCTTTCTTCCTAGTTATCATACAGTTCCTCATTTATCTGACTAATTCTGTCC
>CADBOV010000237.1 GCA_902796385.1 uncultured Lachnospiraceae bacterium | reverse complement strand
TAACGATATCGAGAAGGCATATAACTTCTCCTCGGGCCGCATTTCCACACAGAATCTGCATGATTTCACCTATGGCCGGTTTGAAGCCCGGGTTAAGGTTCCCGGCGGTCAGGGTTACCTGCCGGCATTCGGGCTGATGGCTGCGGATGAAGATATCTATGGTCAGTGGCCCCTTTGCGGTGATATCGGTATCATGGAGGTTATGGGACAGGATACGGCTACGTCCTATCACTCCCTCTATTACGGGGCACCCGAGCTTACTGAGGATCAGGAAACCTTTACTTTGGAAAGCGGATCATTTGCAAGTACATGGCATGACTTCCGGGTTGACTGGGAACCGGGCAGTATTGAGTGGTATGTGGATAATGTGAAGGTTCATGAGTCGAATTACTGGATGACCGGACGGACTGCCAACAGCATCATGGCGTATCCGGCACCCTTCGATCAGGACTTCTACATCAACCTGGGTCTGGCGATCGGCGGAAGCCGGGCCGGCAATCCAAGCAAGGTAGTTGCCAATGCTATGGCGGATCAGAAGTTCGAGGTTGAGTATGTCAGAGTATACCAGAAGGACTGGGCATATTACAGCGGACTGGAGGATATAGTGCCGGATCCGACTGCTCCGCACCCGGATGATCCGGTGAAGCCTATTGGTGAAGACGGCAACTACATTTCCAACGGAACCTTTGATCAGGGCACCGGACGTCTGAAGAACTGGGTGATCGACACCTCCGGAACTGAGGGAGCCGATGTCTATGTAACGAATGACCGGGTTGATGGGGAAAGAGTCAGAGAACTCTCTGCAAAGGTTGTTGTTCCCGAGGGAACCACCGTGGCGGCTCCGGTGATCGTATATCAGGATAATCTTTCTGCGCTGACTAAGGGTGTTTATAAGCTCAGCTTTAACGCGCATACCAACGACGGATATGCAGATGGAATGAAAGCCATCGTATCGGGCAGGAAGTATAAGCCGGATATGACTGATCTGGATTCCTTTGAATACTATCTGGATATTAAGGAGGATCTGGCAATAGAAGACTCCTATATCCGGTTCTTCTTCTACAAGCCGGGTATCTATTATCTTGATAATGTAAAACTGGTGCCGGTTGATACGGCGGTTGAGGAGGTTAAGATCTCGCCGGAGGATACCACAACGGACATTTTTGATACCCGGACACCCATCGGGGAAGCAAAGGTAACACTGTCCGCTAACACATTTACGTATAACCGTAAGGCGCAGAAGCCGGCCGTGACGAGTGTGGTTCTGAATGATGAGAAGCTGGTGGAAGGAACGGACTACACGGTAACCTGGCAAAATGAAAACTCCACGAATGCAGGAACCTACAAAGTTACGATAACCGGAGCGGGCATGTACATGGGAACGGTTGATGCGAAATATACGATCAGCCGCAAAAAAATCACGCCGGTGGTCGTTCTTTCCAAGAAGGAGTTTACGTATAACGGAAAGACACAGAAACCGACGGTTACCGTTAAGGACGGTACGACAAAACTGGGTTCTGCCTGCTACACGGTGAAGTATTCGAACAAATACAGCAAGTTGGTGGGAACCTACAAGGTCACCGTAACCCTGAAGGGGAATTACTCCGGAAGCAGGACGGTGTCTTACAAGATCCTGAAGAAAAATAATCCGCTGGCGGTAAAAGGAAAGACTGCAGTGGTATACTTTAACAAGCTGAAGTTGAATAACCAGACGCTGAAGGTAACCCAGGTCCTGGGGTTCGCGAAGAAGGGCAAGGGAACCATGGTTTACAGTAAGGCGAAAGGGAATGCCAATATCATTGTCAATAAGAAGACCGGACAGATCACGGTAAAGAAGGGGCTTAAGAAGGGCACCTACACGGTAGTACTCAATGTTAAGGCAGCGGGTAATGCATACTACAAGGCATCGAAAGTATTTAAGGTAACGGTGAAGATCGTAGTGAAGTAACTGCCCGGGTGGTATAGGTATTTAATGGGGAAATGAAACGGAGAAGGTATTTTTTGATAAAAGGAATCCGAAAAAAAACAGTATATTTTCTGATGATGATATTCCTCATTGCATCCTTCTCCGGGTGTGGAAGTAAATCGGAGAAGGAGACGGGAGGCGGAGAGACCGAGGCCCGGACGGGAGAGAGTGAAACCGGGACCCGGCAGGCATCGACCGAGAAAAGCACATTCGGGAATGAACCTACCGGCGAATACCGGATAGGCATCGCCTGGTATCCGGATACGGAGATTGAGTTTATCTCCAATATTGTCCGTTCGATCGAAGAAGCGGGCGGTGAGTGTGTCATACTGGATGAGGTCAGATCCGCAGATGTAAGCTACGATGAAACCGGGTTCGTCAAAGAGGTTGAAGCAAATGGAGCCTTAAGTGAAGCGGCAGCCGGACTGATCAGGAAGAACACCTGGCACGGTTCCAACGTGGAGGAGGTTATGAAGGATGTCAGCTTCGTGATCTTCCCGGGTGGCGAGGATATCAGTCCCACGTTACATTCCGTGAAGGATCAGGAGAGTCATATCGAGGAAGAGGAATACTATAATGCGAACCGGGACGTGTCGGATTATCTGGCCATGACCTATTGTCTGGATCAGGATATCCCGGTTATGGGTGTGTGCCGCGGCATGCATGTTTTGGCAGTTGTGTCCGGTGCGGAAATGATACTGGATATCCCGACCTATTTCGAAGGACGTGGAGTTGAATATAAGAATGAACATCGTAATGCACTCGATAAACCGGATGGTTACCGGGATTATACACCACATGATGTCACGGTGTCCCGGGACTCCCTGCTCTACAAGATCGTTGATGGAGAGAAGATTGAAAAATGCCCGTCCTGGCATCATCAGGCGGTGAAAAGCGTGAAGGGAACTCCGCTGGTGGTTACGGGATCTACGGATACAGATGGGATTCAGATCATCGAAGCCATAGAACGGACGGACAAAACCTTCGCCCTTGGAATCCAGTTCCATCCGGAAGCGGCAGTAACAAAGCATCTGGACCACATGGAAAATGAGAATATTTTCATGAGCAAGGATAAGGCTTTATCATTCTTCCGATGGATCATAAACCGGGAGTATCTGGCAACGGACGAAGCGGCATAAAAGAATGTACCGACGGATACGGAAAATGCGTATGTTATGTTTTATATAAACAGATTGTTTGGGGTTTGACCCGGAGAGGAGGAAATGCAGTATATGAAAAAAACTGTGAAAATGAGCAGAAAGCGGTTGATATGTGCGATCCTTTCGCTGTTTTTGGTGATCCAGACGCTTTCGGGAACGGGGTTTGTATCCTTTGCCGAAGAAGGCGAACAGGTCAGCATGACGGAAGGTGAGATAAAGAAGGGATTTTTCTCCGCAGGTGAAGAAGTAACCTCGTCGGATCCGGGGATCGCCTGGGTGGACGAGGAAGGAAATCTTCGTGCCATGAAGCCGGGTACCGTTACACTGCAGGCAGGAGCGAAGGAATATGAAGTGACCGTGGCGGATTACACCGACGGTTCCGATATTGTGGGGAATCTGAAGCTTCTGGTACGGTACAATGACTCCATGAAGTTCTATGACGGACATGTCTGTCTGCTGTTTACCTCCTATCAGGACGGGGTTACGATCGAAGTCCCCGATCTTTATGCGGGATATGAGATTTCTGATCAGTACTATGCGGATATCCGCGAGGATATCTCCAACGGATCCTATCACACGGGAAATGATCCGTCGGATTACTTCGAAAGGTCATATAGTATGAATGGTGTGACCCTGAACCGTGGTGAGATCGTGACCATCGGTATGTACCGCGACTTTGATCTTTCCATCAAGGATGTGGCAATACAGACATTGCAGAACAGCACTCTGTGGCAGAAGGTTTCCGCTGCAGGGAAGACGGCGCTGGTTGATTGCTTCATGTCTCTGCTTGAGGACGAGACCATTCCCGTGGAGAGCGTGATCAAGGATCTGATCGTATTATGTACAAAAGAAAACCTGGATTACAAGAAGCTTCTGGACGGTGTGACCGACGGCGGTGTCTGCTTTAACCGGGAGCTTTATAATCAGAAACTGGAATGGGATCAGTATGAAAATGTAACCTATGAGCTGGAGATCACGGAGAACCAGTTGAAGCAGCTGGAAGCAGGCCTTCAGGGAAATCTGGACAAGTTCTCCATTTTGAAGAACAGTTGTGCCACGGTTGCAGCCCGGGCATGGAATATGGCTGTCGGAACCAGGGACGGGGAAGATACCTCCTATAAGCTGGATCCGTCGGGCACGGGCATTCATGCATACATGGACACTCCTAAGAGCATGCGGGACGCTGTAATTAAGAACTTTCCCGGATACTATCTGAACAACAGTGAAGGAGTGGCAGAGCCGGATGCCGGATATCAGGATGATACCGGCTGGGTTTATGTCAGTGCTCCTGAGAAAATGGAGTTTGAAACCGGTCCGGATTATTCGCTTCACTTAAACACGGTGGTGCCCTACGGCATAGAAACCGAGGTGAAGCTTCTGGATGAATCCGGCGCGGAAATGGACTTAACGGAATCCGACAAGCTGGCTCCGGGTACGAAGGTCTTCGTAACCTCAAAGGTGATTCAAAGCTTTAGGGGAGGGATCCTTTCGGATATTTTACTGAATGGAAAGTCCATCCGGAAAGAAGAAAACTACGATGCAGAGAAGGATGCGTACTTCTTTACCATGCCGGAAAGGGAGTCCTGGCTGAAGCTGGTCTTCGTAAGAATCTCGGTAGACGGTAAGGATTTCGGAGGTATCCAGATCGCTCTGGGTGAAGAAATAAATGTTGAAGATTTTGCGACCCTGAAGACATCAACCGGAGAGGTACTGAAGGATGTCATGATCTGGCAGCTCGCCGGGCTGGGACAGGAAGATGTTATTGAGATCAAGGAAGGCACCGATGACAAGGTCTGTGTAGCAAAGAATACCGGAGCGACTACGCTCTTTGCGGTCTACAAGGAGAACCCGTACATCGGCGCGGTTTTTGCAGTTCAGGTGATCGAAAACCGGGAGGATTACGCAACGATTACCTATGATGAAGACGAGACGGATCTGAAGATTGAATTCATTGAGGACGGCGAGAAGAACGAGATCCTTTATTCCGGCTATATGATCAAGAAGGGGTCAGAGCTGCTCCTCACACCGACCCAGGATGAGGACAAGGTTCTTTCCACCGTAAAGATCAACGGGAAGAAGATCACGGCGCAGGATAAGATCATTGTAAATAAAGATACGGAGATTCAGGTGGCTTTCTCCAAGGCTGAGATCACGGGGCTTCCCCGGACGGTAACGCTGAAAAAGAAGGGAGACAGCTATCAGCTGAAAGCAAAGGTTTCCGGTCTCGGAAAACTCTATGATACATCTGTCAGATACGAGTCCTCGGATCCACTGGTCGAAGTGGACGATAGCGGCCGCATTACCGTAAAGGGAACGGTACCGAAGGCAGGACAGGCGGTTATCGTTACTGCGTACGCCGGGTCTTCGAACCGGAAGGTATCCGCTTCCTGCAAGGTGGTTGTCGGGAACTATGCGGGAGAGAAGGTTGTCGGAAGCCTTACGATCTACGCGCGTCCAAGTGTAAAGGGACAGCCTGTTCCGCACGCAGCTGTTGCATTTACGGCATATGACGATATAGAACTTCAGGCAAGTTATTATCATTACTACAAGCCGACGAACAAGTTTAACAAGCTGATCACGGATTATGATAAGAATCCGGCTAAATATGCCGGAGATCCGGCACTTTATGATCCGGACGTGGATCTGGGAGACCGGACTTCCTACTTTAAGACGGTTACCCACGGGATCCGGGCTGATGCGACTACGATCAAGGTGAAGAAGGGTGAAACGCTCACCATAGGAAGCACCTCCTTTGACTCCCATCTGGCTGCGCTTTACAAGACCCTTAAGGGTGGTCAGTTCTATTACTTCAGTTCAGAGGCAAGATACCTTACGGATCAGATTGAAAAATATCTGAACGGTGAGGAAATTGAAGGCCCGGAGACCTTTGACAGTCTTGTGAATTCAGCAATCACCCTGGTTGCAATGGCGAACCTTGCAGGGGTTGATCTGGCCACAGGAGACTGCGACGGCGGTCTGGAATTTAACCGGGAGATTTACAATCAGTTCCGTGCAGATATCTCCCAGACACCGAACTATTATTACACCGTGGAACTGACGGCAGATGAGTTTGCCATGCTGCAGGCATATACATCCGATCCGGAGAATAATTACTATTCTCTCTTTACAAAGAACTGTACGACAAGTGCGGTAGAAGCATGGAATGCGGCATTAGCCGACAGACCGGAGCTTCAGTTCAGCGCAAAGCTGACCGGTGTGGCTGTAGACCCCCTGTCGCTGATCCTCGAGCTGAAGAAGCTGGGAAGGAATGTCTATTCAGGTGATAAGGCCGGTGAAGACTTCTATCCGCGTTCCCATTACGAGATTCCGAAGGATCCGAAGGACGACCCGAAGGATGATCCGAAAAAGGACCCGAAGGATGATCAGGGCGGAAAGAAAAAGAAGAAATATTCCAATGAATGGGTTAAGGGTGTCTGGTATAACAAGAACGGAACCCAGACCTATAAGGGAATCGGAACCTGGAAGAAGAACAAGACCGGTTGGTGGTATGAGGACAGCCTCGGCTGGTATCCGAAGAACCGGTGGCAGAAGATCGACGGAAAGTGGTACTTCTTTGACAGGAAGGGCTACATGGAAGCAGATGCATATCGTCAGGGCTGTTACCTCACCAAGAGCGGAGCCTGGGACGGTAAGGCTGCAGTAAAGGGCTGGAAGAAGGATTCCAAGGGCTGGAGGTACTCTCTGGCCAATGGAAACTACTTTAAGAAAACCTGGAAGAAGATCGATGGAATCTGGTACTGTTTCCACGCCTCCGGTTATGCAGCCTGCAATGAATTCGTAGACGGCTGGTGGCTGAATAAGGATTGCGGCAATACCTACCCGTATCAGAGCAAGTGGAAGAAGGACAGCACCGGCTGGCGCTATGGAGATGCATCCGGCTGGTATGCAAAGGGAAAGAGTTATACCATAGACCGGAAGAGTTACACATTTGATAATAACGGTTACTGTACGAATCCCTGATCAACAGGATCAGAAGGTTACCGGGCCGGTGAAACACCGTTTGGTGCGTAACCGGGGGGCTAAAGGAGGTGCGAAATGAAGAGAAGGAGACCTGCGAAAGCCGGGCGGATACTGAGTGTGGCACTGTCGCTGGCCATGCTGTCGGGAAGCATCGCGGGAACAGGGCTTTCCGCGGTTGCAAAAGAGAAGACCGACGACGGTTCCCTGAAGCGGGTTGTTTCCCTGGAAGCGGGAACAAAGGAATCCGGATGGAAAAAGAGTTCCGGAACGTGGTATTTCATACAGCCGGACGGAACCATGGTGAAGAATACCTGGAAGAAGGTTAACGGCAAATGGTATTTCTTCGAGAAGGATGGTGCCATGGCTGCAAGAAAGTGGGTAAAGACCGACGGCAAATGGTATTACCTGGGTAAGAGCGGTGCCATGGCCGAAAACCGCTGGGTAAAATATAACGACAAGTGGTACTGTCTGGGTAAGAGCGGTGCCATGCGTACCGGTTGGATCTTATATAAGAATATATGGTACTTCCTGAAGGACGCGGGAGATATGGCGACCGGATGGAGAAAGATCAAAGGGACCTGGTATTACTTTGACGAACAGGGCCGGATGTATTCGAATGCATACATCGATAAGAAGTACTTCGTCGATGAAAACGGCGCCTGGGATGGCAAGACCATCACGAGTATTCCGGATGCGGCCCCGTCGGAGTCCGGCGGGAGCCAAAACGGAGTGACGACGATTACATTTCATCAGGATGGCTGGTACGTGGCACGTCTGGAGGTCCAGGTTTGGGATAAGCAGAAACAGGATTATGTCTGGCTGTTCTCAGACAGCGGAGCAAAGGGACAGACGAGAAAGCTGGTGATCGATACGGTGAAGTACGATATCACCCGTGTGGGTTATCAGATCTGGTTCTTCGGCTGGGACAATGACTATATGAATGTCCCGTGGGCAAACACGGATTACTCGATGGACTTTACACTTAGCGGATCCGGCGATTATCCGGAATTTACATGGCGTTAGTATAACTGTTCTTAAATAACTCAACCGAATGCTTGCCCGCTTACACCGATAGCACGCCTCAAAAATCCTCGGCGTAGCCCGCTACGCCTGCGTTTTTTGAGGCGCACTCTCGGGCAAGCGTTCGTCGCATTCGTCGAGTTATTTCGCGACAGTTATACTAGTATGTGACAGTATGAAATGCCCCATCAGGGATGCGGCTGTCATCCGGGGCTTTGATGGAGTGAAAGATGAGTGATGAACATTTCTTTCGGGATGCAGACGAACGGGAACAAAGGCTTATCACCGGGCAGGAAAGGATCCTGTACAAAAGGCAGTGCAGAAGCTTCATTTTTCTGCTGCTTCTGTTCTCCGGCGCTTTTGTTCTCGGTCTGATCAGTTTTTTCATTCAGATAAGAATCGGGACGGTTCTGGCTGTATTTATGATTGCAGCAGGATGCGTCCTGATTCCCGTTACGGTGGTCAGCATCAGGATCACAAAGCGCCAGCTCGGAAAGGTTGAGCAGGGTGATTACAGGGTGCAGGATGTCATCATAACCGAGGTTCATAATGAGATCCACGGTCTCAGATCAAATCAGTATGTTACCTTTACATCCGGAACCGGAGAGAATTACATCATGAACACCAATACGACGGGAGATGCAGCTCTCGTTCAGGGAGCAAAGGGACTGCTCGTGATCCTTAATGACGAGCAAAACATTCTTCTGACTTGTAAATACCGGTTTTTCGGGTGACAGAGAGAAAAAATGGGAAACGGATTTAAGAATATTTACCTGGAAAAAACAGATAATACAGTACTTCGCCGTATGTGTTTTAGGAGGAAAAGGGAAAGTGATGGACAACTGCAAAATCCGAATAAAAAGAAGTATTTGGATCATGCTGATCCTGGCAATCTGTGTTCTGACAGGCTGCGGGAAAGAGGCGGAAAATACGGTCAAGGACCGTGATACAGGGGTTGATGTTCCGGAGTACACGGAGTTCTCCGAACTAAACGGAAAGACTGTATCCATGCTGACGGGAGCCCCCTTTGAAGAACTTGTAAAAAGCAAGGCTCCGGATGTGGCGGAGTTCAGTACATTTAACAATAATCCGGATATGGTCATGGCGCTGAAGGCAGGGAAGACAGATGCCGCGCTTACGAATAATGCCGTGGGAGCCCTGGCTGTGAACCGGAATAAGGGGATCATCCTGTTCCCGAAGAACCTGCAGGACGGAGTTTTCGGATTTGCCTTCGCCAAGGGAAGCGCCCTCAGGGATGAGTGGCAGGCGGCCTATGATAAGATCCCGGAGGAAACAAAGGAAGAGCTCTGGAAGAAATGGACGGGATCCGATGAAGACAGGAAAACGATTCCCGGGCAGGACTGGCCCGGGACGAACGGAACCGTGCGGGTAGCCGCATGCGATACCCTTGAGCCCATGAGTTACGCCGGAGAGCGCGGGGAACTGAAGGGCTTCGATGTGGAAATGATCCTGCTCCTGGCAAAGGAACTGGATGTCCATGTGGAATTCACGGGAATGGAATTCGCCGCGATCCTTTCCTCCGTACAGGCGGATAAGGCGGATATCGGTATCGGTTCCATCATTGCAACCGATGAGAGAAGAGAGTCCGTGGACTTTGTGGATTACTATCCGGCGGCATTTGTTCTCATGGTCCGTACGGTGGGATCCGGAAACGGAGAGTCCGGCGAGGGCTTCTGGTCCTCCATCGCCGACAGCTTTGAAAAAACCTTTATCCGTGAGGACCGCTGGATTCTCTTCCTGGAAGGAATCGGAACCACGCTTTTGATCACGGTACTGTCGATCCTGTTTGGTACGGGACTGGGCTTTGCTGTATTTATGGTCTGCAGAAAAGGAAACCGGGTGGCAAACCGTATCGCGGGATTCTTAATCTGGCTGGTGCAGGGAATGCCGGTGGTCGTACTTCTCATGATCCTTTACTATATTATTTTCGGTGGCGTTGCCATTTCCGGAACCGTCATATCCATCGTCGGATTTACGCTGGTCTTCGGTTCGGGAGTTTTCGGTATGCTGAAGGTGGGCGTCGGTGCCATCGACAAGGGACAGACGGAAGCCGCGTATGCGCTTGGCTACACGGACCGCCGGGCGTTCTTCCGGGTTGTATTACCCCAGGCACTGCCGCATTTTATGCCCAACTATAAGCGGTCCGTCACCGAACTGATCAAGGCAACGGCTATCGTCGGATATGTTGCCGTACAGGATCTGACGAAAATGGGTGATATCATCCGGAGCCGTACCTATGAAGCATTCTTCCCGCTGATCGCGGTGGCTGTCATTTACTTCATCCTCGCAGCCATCCTTACCTGGATCGTAAACCGGATCGAGCACCGGATCAATCCCAGGAACCGGAAGAAGAGCGCAATGCTGAAGGGGGTGAAGACGAAATGATCGAGCTGAAGAATTTAGAGAAGAGATACGAGGACGCTGTACCTCTTACGGATGTAAATGCAGTGATCCATGACGGGGATGTGATTTCCGTGATCGGTCCCTCCGGGACAGGAAAGTCGACACTTCTCCGATGAATCAACATGCTGGAGCGCCCCACCGGCGGGCAGATCCTGCTGGACGGAGAGGATATCACGGCCAAGGGTTATGACCTGACCCTGGCCCGGCGCAGGATGGGAATGGTATTTCAGTCCTTTAATCTGTTCGGACATCTGACCGTCATCGAAAATCTGATGCTTGCGCAGATCGATATCCTGAAGCGGTCGAACCAGGAGGCTTACGACACGGGAATGGAGCTTCTCCGGAGGGTCGGACTCGCCGGCAAGGAATCCCGGTATCCGGATGAGCTTTCCGGAGGACAGAAGCAGAGAGTGGCCATCGCAAGAACCCTGGCCATGGATCCGGATGTGATCCTGCTGGATGAGCCCACAAGCGCGCTGGATCCCACCATGGGGGGAGAGGTGCAGGCCGTGATCCGGGACCTGGCGAAGACAGGAAAGACCATGATGATCATGACACACGAGATGAATTTTGCCCGTGCCATTTGTAACCGTGTATTTTATGTGGATGAGGGCGGGATCTATGAGGACGGAACTCCGGATCAGATCTT
>CADBOV010000236.1 GCA_902796385.1 uncultured Lachnospiraceae bacterium | reverse complement strand
TTATTTCACGAAGCCGGACCGTCTGGTCACGCGCAACCTGTTTATGATAATCATTTGACATAGTTTTTTTCTCCGACAGATTAAGAATAAATCGATACAAATTATTTTGTGAGACGGGTTATCAGTTTAAATCAGAAATTAAAAACCGGTTTATTATTTCGGAAAACTACGGTTTCACGAAATAATCCATATCGTTATCCCTGCACTCTTTCATTTGTTTATTTCAGATTTTTTATCGGATCCCACCAGGATTTCTGCTTTGGAGTCAGGATCCGTGCGGATGATTTCGCCAACCTCCGGTACATGGATGAATCCGGATTTCGGATTTTTTATACTGTCAACCCTGGTCAGAATTGTTGCATCCGCCACAATGGATTTTTCAAAAGTCAGATCCGCATCGATCATTTTACAGTTTTTCAGAACAAGACCTTTACAATAACATAAAGGCTGTGTGCCGATGATCGTACAATTATCGAATGTGATATTTTCACTGTACCATGCGAGATACTCGCCTTTGATCACACTGTTTCTTACAACGATGTTTTTGGCATGCCAGAATGCATCCTTTGTATCAAAATTACAGTCTTCAAATTCCGAGTTTTTGATGTATTGGAAGGAATATTTTCCCTTCATTTCCACATTCTGGAACCGGATCGCCCGGGAACGCATAAGGAGGTACTCTCCCTCTATCCTGCAATCCCGCACATTCAGGTGTTTTACAAACCAGCCGAATTCCGGTGAATTGATGTCGCAGTCATGGATCGTGATGTCCTTACATTCGCGAAGCGCCTTGACTCCGTGCATTTTGGTCCCCGTAACCGAAATATCTTCGGAATACCAGATGGCTGCACGGCAGGTTTTCGCCATTTCACTGTCCTCGATCTTAAGATGCGTGTTATGCCAGAAGGGATAACGCAGGTGAAAGTCGGATTTTTCCACATGGATGTTCCGGCTTTCCTTCAGAAAGCTTTCCCCGTCTGCCGGTCCGGCTACATGGCAGTTTAGAACATGAACACCGTTGCTTCCGTACAGTGCACGTTCCTCGTCAAAATTCATATCCTGATATAATTTATTCTGCATAAATGTACCTCAAAATACATACGATATGCGAAAGAAACCAGATTAAAAATCAGATTAAAAATCAGATTAAACCAGTTTCAGCTTCTCTTTGGTCTTATTCACACTCAGCTTGTCAACGGTGATGGCTGTTTCCAGCGCAATGATCATCATTTCATTGAAGGTGGATTCCCGGTCTTTCCCGGACATGGCTTCTCCGGTGATCACGTTGTCCGATATGGAGCAAAGCGCCAATGCTCTTTTTCCTGTTTTCGCTGCCTCGATATAGAGTCCGGCGGCTTCCATCTCTACGGCAAGAACACCCAGCTTTGCCAGTTTTACATCTTTTCCTGCCGGATCATAAAACAGATCCGAGGAATAAATATTTCCTACCGGCATCTTGATCCCAAGAAGTCTTGCATGTGAAACCGCGGTTTCCAAAAGTGTGAAATCGGCTACGGGTGCAAAGTGTACGCTTCCAACTTCCAGAGATTTGCTGACGGCGGAATCCGTACATGCTCCCATTCCGGCAACAACGCAGCCCAGTTCCAGATCTTCCTTCAGGGCTCCTGCGGTTCCAACCCGGATGATATTATCCACGCCGAATTCCGTGAAAAGCTCATGTGAATAGATGGAAATGGACGGAATTCCCATACCGCTTGCCATAACGGATACTCTCGTATCCTTGTAATATCCGGTATATCCCTGGACGCCGCGCAGGTTATTGATGAGTCTCGGGTTTTCCAGAAAATGTTCCGCGATATAACGTGAACGGTTCGGATCCCCCGGCATAAGGACGGTATTTGCAAAATCCTCCGGTTGTGCTTCAATATGTGGTGTCATTGTTGTTTCCCCCTCTAAATATCCTTGTATCGTTTCCCCTTAAGTATTCCTGTGCTGCTTTCTTCTGCATCACTCTACTGATTTCAGGGATTCGGCCATATTGATCCGGTCCAGCTTCCTCCGCATAAACAGATTTACAAGGATTGCAAATACCAGTGTCAGGACGATACTGTATAAAAAGCTGACCGGTTTAACACTTTTATTAAAGTATACCATATCTACGATGATCTGTGACATAACAAATCGATGTAAAAATATTCCCAGGAACAGTCCGATGGCTCCGCCGATCAACGTCAGCATGATATTTTCCCGGAATACATACTGGGCGGTTTCATTTTGATAGAATCCCAGTACCTTGATGGTCGCGATCTCACGGATCCGTTCGGTGATATTAATGTTCGTCAGATTATATAATACGACAAATGCAAGGCCGGCGGCGCTGAGGATTACGATCAGAACGATATAATCCAGACTGGAAAGCATTTTCGTCATACGTTCCTTAAAATCCTTGAAGACCTGTACAAATGTTACATCACTCTCTTCTGCCAGCTTTGTCTGTGCGTCGTAAACATCCGTTCCTTTCGGGAAGCACACATACGCGGTGTTGACGTTTTTCTTGATATCATCGGGAGAAGTGATCACATAATTGTAAACGTGACTCCGGAAGACACCGGCAATCTTGACCTCGATCTGATCCAGATCTTCGCTCCGGAGTGTAATGGTATCCCCGGTATCCAGATGATAACGCTCCGAAAGTGATACGCTGATCAGTGCCTCTCCGGACTTCGGAATGGGAAGATCTGTTCCATCCATTGTCATCAGATGGAAGAAATGTGAGAAGTCTTCTCCTTTTTTCGGGGAGATCAAATTGACACTCTTTACGGTTTTTTCGTGGATCATATCCCAGGAGCCGGCATAGCAAAGGTAATAGCTCTCCGCTTCCTTGTCCAGTGCTTCCGTCAGTTCCTTGGAGGCTTCTGCTCCGGATCCGTTCTTAAAGGCAACCTCAATATCCGAGATCTGGATCTGTTCATACTGCATTTCCGCAAATCCCGCAATGGAATCCTTCAGACCGAAACCGGTCAGGAGAAGCGCCGTGCTTCCGCTGATCCCCACGATCATCATCAGGAAGCGTCCCTTGTACCGGAACAGATTCCGGACAGAGACCTTATATAGGAATTTCAGACGGTTCCATATAAATGTGATCCGCTCCAGCAGTACTCTCTTTCCGGGCTTCGGAGCCTTCGGACGCATAAGGGATGCGGCGGATTCCCCCAGTTCCACGGAACAGGAAATGATGGTGATCCCGATGGAGCAGACAATGGAAACGAGCAATGCGATCAGTGCCAGATTCCAATCGAATACAAATAACAGGGTCTGATCGATGTACATCAGACGATAGGTGATCCAGATGACGGACGGAAACAGGATGATACCTGTAGAATAGCCGATAATGCATCCGAGAAGTGATGCGCTTCCGGAATAAGAGATAAACTTCATCCGGATGTCGCTGTTGGAATAACCCAGTGCCTTCAAAACACCGATCTGTCCCCGCTGCTCTTCCACCATCCGGGTCATGGTTGTCATGCAGACAAGACCTGCAACCAGAATAAAGAAGATTGGGAAGATTTTTGCAACCTGCTCCACGATGGCGGAATCATTTTCGAAGCAGGAATAACCGATATTTGTATTCCGTTCCATCAGATAGGTGTTGGGCTCTTCTACTTCTTTTCCGATCAGGGAATTCCACAGACCGTATAATACCTGCTTCGGATCCTGGCTGAGCCGCTTCATCCTTTTGTCGGCGGCCTTTTTCAGGATACTCTCCCACTCTGACCGGAGGCTGTCCATGGCATCGTTATACTCATCGGAATAGATATCCCCGCTGACATCCATATCCACATAGATCTCCGTGTAGATCTTTTCACGGAAAACATCCTTCGTAAAATAGAGGAAACCCTTTACCTGTCCGTTTCCGAGGGATGTGGTTCCTCTTTCGAAGTTGATATAGAGTGAAGAATCCGCGAATCCGACGATCTTGAATTCGCTGCCTCTGATATTCTTCTTGTTGGATTTCGGGTTACTGTCGGAAAAACGCAGTGTATCTCCCAGGGAATAACCTGCCCGGTTCCGGTTGTCGA
>CADBOV010000235.1 GCA_902796385.1 uncultured Lachnospiraceae bacterium | reverse complement strand
GCGGATGCCCAGCGCTTTCGCTGGTCACTGCTTTTCTCACCGGACTGGTTCGCATGTCCGGCCCGCTGAAGGATCGCATCGATCTCATCCGTACCGATCGCTTCCAGGCGTTCCGTAAGGGATGTGCGCTTCCTTCCGGAAATGTTTCTCACATTGACATCTCCGGATTCCTCCTCTTCATCCGGATAAAACCGTTTGAACCGTGATTCAAGATGCATCCGTTCCGGTGCTTCCTGCCAGGGAACATATTCAGCGGCTCCGTGACTGACAAAGACCGAACCCGCAGGATGTTCCAGGTCTGCTTCCGGTTGATATGACAATTCCGAAAGAATCGTATCCTGCTCCGGACAAGCATCGTATCCGTCATAGATCATGCGGAAAATTCCTTCCCCGTGGGTATAGGTACGGACCTCTGCCATATAATTCCGAAGCTTTGAAACCGCGCCTCTTCCGGTAATGGTTGTCTGCTCTCCCGTCTGTTCCGTTACGCTGCTTTCCGAAGCCAGCTGGTCCATGTCAAAAAGCGCCCGGCCTACGGTTTCCTGCGGTACGGTTAGCTGGAACTTCACATAGGGTTCCAGCAGGATGCTTTGTGCTGACATAAGTCCCTGCCGAAGCGCCCGAAGCGCAGCTTCCCTGAAATCTCCGCCTTCCGTATGCTTCTTATGGGATCTTCCCGCAACCAGGGAGATCTTCAGGTCTGTAAGCTTTGCATTTGCAAGAACACCCGTCAGATGCTCCTGTTCCAAAGCATTTAAGATCGTCTGCTGCCAGTTTCTATCCAGTTCGTCCGTGGAAAGTTCGCTGTCAAAGATCAGGCCGGTTCCGCGGGGAAGCGGCTGCAGGAGCAAATGTACCTCCGCATAATGCCGGAGCGGTTCAAAATGCCCCATTCCATAGGATGGTTCAGACAGGGTTTCCCTGTAAACCACGGTACCGGTATCAAATGTTACATCGATTCCGTACCGTTCCCGGATCTTTTCGGTCAGGATCTCCAGCTGGACCTCACCGTACAGCTCCACATAGATGTCATCGTTTTCCTTCCTCCGGTCAACCGAAAGCGTATCCTCTTCTTCCTCCAGCCGGAGTAATTTCGGAAGGAACTCCCGTGCATCAAGCCCTTCCGGAAGGATCATGCGGTAGGTCAGCATGGGATGGCTGCTTTCCGGCTTTGCGGAAGGTGCGGTTCCGATCCCGCAACCTGCAAAGGTCATGGTAAGCCCTGTTACGGCAACGATCTCTCCTGTTTCGACGGTCTGCGCAGCCGTATAGGAAGATCCGTCATAGAGCCGTATTTCCGTGATCTTTTCGGTCAGTTCCTTTTCATCTTCCGGGGTTCTGCTTTTCCCGAAATAGGAAACGGTTTCCCGGACACTCAGCGTTCCGCTGAGGATTTTAAGAAAACTGAGTCTCTGCCCTGCTTCATCATACAGGATCTTATAGCAATACGCTCCGAAGGGGGCTGATGTCCCTTCTGTTGCTGGTGCTTCTTTTGCTGCTGTATCTTTTGTTGCGATTGATACCGCGTTCTCTGATGCTTGTTTTGTTATTTCTACATCTTCTGTAATGGTGTTTTTCAATTCTGGGTTCAACAGCTTCAGAAGTGTAAGCAGTTCATTTACCCCATCGCCCTGTAAAGCGGATCCGAACAGACATGGGAAAAAGATACCTCGGTGAAACAGCTTTCTACAGTCGGATACGGTTACGAATCCATCAGAAAGAAACTGTTCCATCAGCACTTCATCCAGGACGGAGATTTCTTCTGCAGCTAACGGGTCTGCCACCAGCAGGGTTCCGTCTTCCTGCTTTTCAACACCCTTCCACTCTGCAAAACCTTCGCCAAGTGACTCACGGATCTTTTGGATCAGGATTTCCGGTTCCGGAACAGGAAGATCCATTTTATTAAAGAATACGATGGTGGGAATGCTCCGCTCCGAGAGAAGCCGGAACAGATACTGTGCATGAGCCGGGATACGTTCTCCCGCTCCGATCACAAGGATCGCAGCATCAAGAACAGGCAGAACCCGTTCGGATTCTGCCGTGAAATCCACATGTCCCGGTGTATCCATCAGGATCAGCGAAAGATCTGATCGGATACGGCACATTTTTGATGAAATTGTTATGCCTCTGGCTTTCTCCTGTGAATCCGTGTCCAGAAATGCGTTTCCGTGATCTACACGGCCGGCTTCCTTTTTCATCCCGGAAGCAACCAGAAGCTGCTCGATCAAAGTGGTCTTTCCTGCATCCACATGTGCAAGAACACCAACGGTATATGGCTTCATCCCGTTACCTGCCTGATTACATTTATTTTTTCATTCCACATAGGGATTATACCATATACAATCCAAGGTAACATCCTAATTTTCATCCGGTTTAGCCGGAGGTTCTTCGCCATCTCCCGGTTTTCCTGATGGTTTGTTACCGTCTCCCGGTTTTGCCGGGGGTTCGTTTCCGTCTCCCGGTTTTCCGTTTCCATCCGGTTTTCCGCTTCCGGTTCCGGCCTGAAGAGTGATCTTTTCTCCCTGGGATGCGGTTCCTTCCTGATACTCCGAACCATTTACATAGAGCTTATGCCCGTTCAGATTGATGGAATCCGTATCGCAGGTAAGACTTGTGACATAGGAATCCGCGCTTAGTGTCCATTTTGAACCACCGGATACTTCAACATAAACCTCGCCTGCTGCTCCGTCCGGATTGATCGCACCGTTAAATGCTGAGCTGTCAGCCAGATAAAGGTTCAGCTGGGAAATGTCATCCACCAGAATATTTCCGTCGATGGTCTGTCCGGAGGCGTTCAGATTCACACGACCTCCGTTGGAACCTTCCGAGCCCCAGCCTGCTGCAGCCGCCCGAAGGAATACACCTTCCTGGTCGGTATTTACGATGGATGCTCCGGTCAGATTGATATCTGCAACGGTATTATTTACAAAGAAAATGTCTCCGTTCTTGTTGATCAGTGAACCGCCCTTCATTGTGAAGGCTGCATCACCCTCTGCTGCATCGCCTGACATGGACTGATAGATCATAACAGCCTGATAATATGAGGATTTATCACTGTTCTTTGTATTGTTGTCTGCGATCAGATCACAGTTTTCCAGTGTCACGGAATTCTTTCCTTCCACCACGACTCCCTGGGATGAGGTTGAGTTCATGATGGCATTTTTAACGGTAATGTCAGCCGTGGAGTATATAACCGGTGAGCCCTTGCCATCTGTGGTATAGCTACCGCCGTTTACCAGAACGGTTCCGCCGCCACGGTCGGATCGGATCGCAGCTGAGGAGTTTCCGGTTGTATAGATCGTCAGGTTCTCGGCATTCATGGTTCCACCGCCGGTTGTCATGAGTCCGCCGGAACAGTTTCCTGTGGTTTTGATCACGGAGTTTTTGATATTAACCGTGGTCCCTTCACCATAAGAGAAAACGCCGTTTGCATGTTTTCCGTTCGTATTTACCACGATATCACTCAGGGTAAGAGTTCCGGAATTTGTGGCAAAGATGGCTGCATTTTCACCGTAGAAATCTGCTTCGTCCCCGTCTGCCTCACCGGTCTTTTCAACCTTGATATTGCTATAGGAAGCGGTTTCACCATCCACTGTGATGGCGTGTCCGCCGTCATCGCTGTTTGTCATGGTTTCATTTATGGTGATATCTTCTTCTGAAAGGCCTTTCACAATCTCAGGTGTTTCTTCTGATTTTGCTTCGGTTACATTTTCGGTTGTATTCCCGGACGAGTTTTCCGTGGCTCCGGAATTCTCCTTTGATTCCGTCGAAACAGAACTCGTATCCCCGGTGCCATCTGAGCTTCCGGAAGATGAAGAACCGCATGCCGCAAGTCCCATTGTCATTCCGGCTACAAGAATACCTGTATAAAATCTCTTTCTGAATTTCTTAGCGATCATAAATCCACCTCCTCTACTTGCAGATTTGCTGCTTGTGTTATGATGTTGATCAAGACTCTCTTGATTTGCTGAATGTGATTTTTACCTGTTATACTTATTTTTGGTATGATGCAATGATACATCAACATTCTGAAATTAAATTGAAATCAACTTGAAATTATCCTGAAAGCATTTTGAGATCATCTTGAAATTATCTTTAAATCATGAAAAAGGCTGTCAAATGAATGACAGCCTCTCATAGTTATTTCTTCTTTGCGCCGCAGCCGGAGCAGATATATTCTTCGATTCTTTCATCATATGCTTCCTTAACCACTACGGTTTCCGCATCATGATGTATGGTTTCCGTCTGCTTACTGGTCGTTGTTGATGCATCAGGATTTGTCTGTCTGCATGTGGCCAGATGTGCGTCTACATCTGTTCCGGTAAGGTCTGCTCCACAACCGGTACAGATGGTATGATCAACCTCGATTTCCTCATCCCATGCAGGTTTTTCTTCTGTTACCGCATCGTGATGAATGGTTGATATCTGTTTCGTCCATGTATGTTTATGCTCTGTCGGTTTCTCCGTAGGCTTTTCCGTGGGCTTTTCCGTCGGTTTCTCGGTCGGCTTTTCGGTCGGTTTCTCGGTAGGAGCTTCCGTCGGAGCTTCAGTTGCTTCCGTGGTTGACTCGGTTGCTTCTGTCGGGGCTTCGGTTGCTTCCGTAGTCGTCTCCGTTGCTTCTGTCGAAGATGACGCCTCTTCAGTCGATGAATCAGAGGTTGCTTCCGTTGCACTTGCTTCTTCCGTCTTCGCTTCTGTCGAAGCATCTGTCTTCTCAGTCTTATCTTCTGTGGAAGCGGCCGTGCCTTCTCCGGATGAACCGGATCCGCCGTTCGGGTCTCCGTTTTCGGATACACTTTCGGCAGACGTCTTAAATGCGGGTCGGATCGCTACATAGACACCGAAGCTTAAAATGCCGATCAGTGCCAAGCAGACAAATGTCATGATGATATCAGACTTTTTCTTATTATTAGACATGCATTTATTCCTCAACTCATGAAAATGTTACAGGACTCATTGTACATTTCCGCAGTAAGATTTGCAAGGCAAAAATAGAAAAAGGACTGCCGAATTTTCATCGACAGTCCGGTGTTTTTTTATACAATTTACTGAATATCGCCTGTGCAGTGCGGGCACTTGATGGCCTTGATATCAATCTCACTCTGGCAAAGCGGGCACTTCTTAGTAAGAGGTGCAGCTTCTTCGGGTTTCTTCCGAAGACTGATCAGTTTGTTCATTGCTTTAATTACACAGAACAAAACCAATGCTATGATCAGGAAGTTGACGATTGCCATAATGAATGCACCGAGTCCAAGCTGAGCCTCTCCGATGGTAACTGTCCAGCCTTCCATACCACCACGGATAAAACATCCGATGATCGGACTGATGATACAATCAACCAGTGCATCGATGATCGCCTTGAAAGCTCCACCGATGATAACGCCGACTGCCATATCCATGACGTTGCCCTTCATGGCAAATTCTTTGAATTCAGCGATAAATTTCTTCATAAATAACCCCCTTAGAATTTATGATTTAGTAGTTTACGATCTTTCCGAAGTCAGCCTTCAGAGAAGCTCCACCTACAAGACCGCCGTCAATATCCGGCTGAGCGAACAGCTCTGCAGCATTTCCTGCATTTACGGATCCGCCGTACTGAATACGAACAGCCTCTGCGGTTGCTGCATCATAGATCTCAGCGATGCAGTCGCGGATGCCCTTGCAAACTTCCTGTGCCTGCTCGGTTGTAGCGGTCTTTCCTGTTCCGATTGCCCAGATCGGCTCATAAGCGATTACCAGGTTCTTAACATCATCTGCTGCTACACCATCCAGATCAGACTTGATCTGAAGACGGATCCAGTCCATGGTAACGCCCATTTCTCTCTGCTCAAGAGACTCGCCGCAGCAAAGGATCGGTGTAAGTCCAGCTTCGATCGCCTTCTTAACCTTCTTGTTCAGAGTGCAATCACACTCCTTGAAATAGTCACGACGCTCGGAATGTCCGATGATAACATACTTAACGCCTGCGTCTACCAGCATTTCTGCGGAGATCTCGCCTGTGTAAGCACCCTTATCCTCGCAGTACATATTCTCGGCACCAACCTGAACGTTGCTGCCCTTTACTGCCTCAACAACCGGAACGATGTCGATTGCCGGAACACAGTAAACAACGTCAACTGCATCATTTACAACCAGGTCCTTCAGCTCTGCAACAAGTGCTACTGCCTGGGACGGGGTCATGTTCATCTTCCAGTTACCTGCGATGATTTTCTTTCTTGCCATTGTAATTCT
>CADBOV010000234.1 GCA_902796385.1 uncultured Lachnospiraceae bacterium | reverse complement strand
TTCTGGAAAAGAATGGATATGAAAAGGCATCTTTAGCAGTTCAGAAAGCCAATTATGCAGTCAAAATGTATAAGAAAGTCGGTTTTCAGATCATTGATGAAAACAGTGACGAATTCATTATGGAATGGCATCGGTGATTTTGCAGTTACAAACGTTGTTCGCCGTATAAAGCCGGCAATGAGTCATGGGGTAATATGATGAAAAAAAAGATTTTAATTCTGCTTGTGATGGCGCTGCTTTTGCAGTGCGGCTGCATAAAGAAACCTGCGGCGGAACAGACTTCGGAACCGACGTCCCAAGCCCGGGTAACGGATCACCTGAGGGTAGAGCGGGATGATTGGGCAGATGATGTAAAGCTTGCGCTGAATGATCTGCTTGCCACCTATGGAAAAGACGGCACAAACCCGGCCAAAACGCCCTATGTGGTTTTTGATTTCGACAATACGTCTTCTATTTTCGACGTGGAGGAACAGCTTGTGGTGTATCAGCTTCAGGTCATGGCCTTCGCGATCAGTCCCGGAGAACTGAGGGAAGTTCTGCTCACTGGGATTAGGGAACCGGATAAGGATCTGACCGATCTGGGGTACGGAAAGGGTAGCATAAATGATTGGATCGACGATATCTGTTCCGCTTATTCTGCGCTCTGGGAAAAATACGGACCATTTACGGTGAAGGGAGTTGCATCGGACCGATTGGATGAAATGCAGGCAGACGGCCAATGGCAGGAATTCTCCACTAAAATGCGAACCCTGTATGAACTGATTTATGATGCGGAGTCCGCCGATGTCGCCTATCCATGGATCACATATTGGTTTACCGGGATGACAGAGGGTGAAATATATGATCTGGCGACAGAGGCATTTGCCAAATATAAGGATGTGGACACTTCTGTTGTAGTCTGGACCAGCCCTTCGGATATTAAATCGAAAACAGGTGTTGTAAGCATAGAGTGGACTTCGGGAATTCAGGTTTCCGATAATATCAGGGAGCTGTGGAAGGCACTGAATGACAATGGCATCGATGTCTGGGTTTGTTCCGCATCCTGTACCGGAGCGATTTGTGCTGCGGTTGATTCCTTCGGACTTCATGATGACTGCAAAGGCATGCTTGCCATGACGAATAAGACAGATGAAAAGGGCAGGTATCTGGCAGAGTACGATATGGAGACGGGATGTGGATATTATGCTGACAAGGACGGATCATGGACACGGATGTCCCGTCCGATAAAGACCCAGACACAGGGTAAGGGTAAAGTCACCGCGATCATAAATGCCATTGCACCGGAATATGATGATCACGGTCCCCTGGCCGGATTTATGGATTCCACCGGTGATTTCAATTTCTGCACTGAGTTTGAAAGTCTTAAGCTGGTGGTATGCTTCAATCGGGCCAACCGTAAGGTCACGGATGGCGGCGGACTTATCGCAGAGGTCGCCATGTATGAAAAAGAGAATCTGGGATACGACCTGGCAAAGGCAAATGACGCCGGGGATACACTTTACGTGCTGCAGGGCAGGGACGAAAACGGAAAACGAAGCTTCCGTAAAAGTAACCGCACGATACTGTTCGGACAGCAGGAAGAGACTCTGTTTAAGAATAACGATAATGAAGTCCAGCTTAAACGGATGATTGATGAAAAAATGACGGTTGCAGACATTCTGAACGACTATGCCATCAAACAGGATGCGGGTAAAAACGGCTTCGATTTCAATACAGGCTTTTTGGATAAATATGACGGATATCATTCGATAAAAGAGTGACGCCGGAAGATATCCCACGGCTGGCATCAGATGAAGTCAAGGCATCGGTTTTATCGGAGGAAGGACATGAACGGAGAAGAAGGAAGAGAAGGGTTTAGCAGCAGGCTTGGCTTTATTCTCGTAAGCGCCGGGTGTGCCATAGGAATCGGAAATGTATGGCGCTTTCCCTATATAGCAGGAGAAAACGGTGGCGCAATCTTTGTATTATTTTACATTTTATTCCTGATCATTATGGGAGTTCCGGCGCTGACAATGGAGCTGGCGGTGGGACGTGCAAGTGGAAAAACGACGATGCGTGCCATGCAGAAACTGGAGAAAAAGGGGCAGTTCTGGCATGTTCACGGATGGGTGTGTTATATCGGCAATGTGATCCTGATGATGTATTATACAACGGTAGCAGGATGGATGCTGTCATATTTCTGGAAATTCCACACCGGTTTTTTTGAGGATAAGAAGACAGAGGATATGGGGCATGTGTTTGATGATCTCATGGCCAGTCCTTTGGAAATGCTGATCTTTATGGTGATCATAGTGATCCTCGGGTTTCTTGTTCTCAGCTTCGGCGTACAGAAGGGATTGGAACGCGTTACCAAAATAATCATGCTCGGGCTTTTTGGCCTGATCCTGGTCCTTGTGGTGAACAGTCTGCTTCTGAAAGGCGGAGGTGAGGGTCTTAAGTTTTATCTGATGCCGGACGTGAAAAAAGCCGCGGCGGTCGGATGGGGAAAGGTGCTCACCAACGCAATGAACCAGGCGTTTTTCACCATCAGTCTCGGAATCGGTGCGATGGAGATCTTCGGCAGTTATATGTCCAGGGAGTATTCACTAACGGGCGAAGCTGTCCGGATCATTTCACTGGATACCTTTGTTGCTTTGATGTCCGGGCTTATCATTTTTCCGGCATGTTCGGCCTTCGGTGTGGAAGCCGATCAGGGACCATCCCTTATTTTCATGACGCTGCCGCACATTTTTACAAATATGAATGGAGGAAGGATCTGGGGTACCATGTTTTTCCTCTTTATGGTATTTGCAAGCTTTTCCACGGTTACGGCGGTTTTTGAAAACCTGATCCGCACTTTGATGGATAATCTCGGATGGAAGCGATCCCGGTCCATCGTGATCAATTTTATCATTGTTCTGGTTACGGGAATCCCCTGCATTCTGGGATTCAACCTCTGGAGTGATGTACGGCTTTTCGGCGGAAAGGATATTCTTTCCGCTGAGGATTTCCTGGTGAGCAATATTATTCTTCCGGTCGGAAGTATCGTATTCATGGTTTTCTGCACCTGGAAATTCGGCTGGGGAGTAGATAACTATATGGAGGAAGTAAATACCGGAAAGGGGATCAAGATGTCAAAACACCTGGTCCCGTATTTCAGATATGTGCTTCCGGTTCTTACGGCTTTTGTTCTGATTCAGGGACTGATCTGAAATTCTGTGCTATTTGATCCGGAATCAGTTATAATGGAACCATGATTTCATTATCAGGGAGGAAAGAAATGAAAATCTTTGCGTATGCATTACGGGAGTTTGATGAAAAGGACCTGTTTATTGCAGCCTGCCAGGAAGCAGGAGTGGAATATGGGTATACATCCGAGTATCCTTCTTTGGAAAATGCAGGTCTGGCAGAGGGGTATGAGGGAATATCCATCATCACGAATCCGATCAGGCCGGAGCTGGCACAGAAGTTTTATGATCTTGGGGTTCGCCATATTTCTTCCAGAACCATCGGGATGGATCATATCGATACAGAGTATTGTAGGAAAATCGGCTTAAAGGTTTCCAATATCACATATACACCGGATACGGTTGCTGATTATACGGTCATGATGATAATTATGGCTCTTCGCAAGATGCCTCTTCTGATGAAGAAGGCAGAACTTCAGGATTTCTCTCTGGAGGGAAAGATCGGGCGGGAACTTCGTACCTGTACTGTGGGGATTATCGGAACCGGAAAAATCGGAAAAACCGTGATCCGTGATCTGTCCGGCTTTGGCTGCAGGATCCTCTGTTATGATGTGAACCCGGAGCCGGAGGCTGTAACACCGGCAACATACGTTTCATTTGATGAACTGATCCGGGAATCGGATATTATTTCACTTCATGCCCCCGGAATTCCGGAAACCTTCCATATGATCGGTGCAGAAGAGATCAGCAGGATGAAACAGGGTGTGATCCTCGTGAACTGTGCCAGAGGATTACTGATCGATTCGGATGCCATGATCGAGGCGCTGATCAGCGGTCAGATCGGATATGCAGCGCTGGATACCATTGAACATGAGGAAAACCTTTACTACAGGAATCTTTGCGGGGTTCCTCTGGACCGGCCGCAGCGTGCAAAGCTTCTCAGTCTTCCAAATGTACTGCTTTCGTCCCATATGGCATTTTATACGGAACAGGCAGTGGGAGATATGGTCAGGAATTCCATCAACTCCCTGCTTGGCAGGTGAGCAGAAATGAAGCAACGGAAGAAAGAATGAACGAATAAATGAAAGACTGAAAAAAGGTTCCGGACCCGGAAAGAGCGGGTTCGGAACCTTTCTTTTATTCATCTTCGTGTAATCTTTGTTCATTGTAAAAGAAAATGAAGATTTTGTAAATGATAGAGGAGGAGATATCGTTGAACTTAAAAACGTGATATGTCATAATAATTCTGAGGGTATCGGCATGATCGGGGAATGAGAAAAAGATCGCCGACGGAAGGAAAGAGATCGAGAAATATCTCATCGAGATAGAGAATACGATCGGGTTGATCGAGCAGGGGATCCGGGAAGGGAAAACGGAAATTCTCATGGATGTAAATAAGGATCAACAGGTTGCAATATTTCCATGAAAATGTTGAAAAAGTGGGATCTGGTGGAAAGCGTGAAGGACAGAGAGTGACCGGACCTCACTGAGATAAAAGGAGGGCAGGACTATTTTTCTGTTGCAGATACGGTCGTGGTTGCTGCTCCGTATTGGGATCTTTCGTTCCCGGCTGCATTGAAACAGTATTTTGAACAGATAAATGTGATGGGGAATTGAACAGGTAAAACTGATAAAAGCCGTGGGGCTGGATATATACGGAGCGGATGTCGGACAGATCATGAATGAGGCACTGCGGAAAGTGAATGAATCCATGTAAGGATCTTGGATTTCTTTAGAGAAAGAATCTGCTATTTTCCGTGATGTATGGTATAATACTTATTAACTATTTAACGGGATTATGGGCAGAGCAGATTACGATTCAGTAGAAAGATGCTTTATTTTGGACTTGCTTTTTTCGGAACAGGAGGGGGCTATGGATTATCAGGCAATTGTAGACGGATTTTCAGCATTGGCATGTATTGTTTCCGTCGAAAAAAATCCGGAAGGAAATCAGAGAAAATACCGTATAGTTACAGGAAATAAAGCCTATATTGAATCAATTGAGCATCCGGCACCCGGAATGGAAATGCTGACGAATACATTTGTTCCGGATATGGAATATACCACATATTTAACCAGGGATCTCAATTTTGAGGATTATTGCTACCGGGCAGCAGTTGAACTGAAATGTCTTCATTCCTATGTACATCCGGAACGAATGGATATGTGGTTCAATATGTCCTTTTTGCCGTTGGAATCGGATGATGAGAACCTGGGTTACTGTATCTATCTCATGGAGATCAGTTTCAAAGCCAGTTCCGAACGGATGTCCAACATGGACGCTGAAATAGCTTCTTCTGTTCTGGATACCTGTATCCGTCTTAGGGGAACAAATGATTTCAGGGCAACCATGAAGGACGTGATCCAGGGGATCGGAAAACTCTGTGGTGCAGAACATTGCTGTGTTCTGGTCATGAATGAAATGGACAGAACCTGTTATGTTCTCGGAGAAGCCCTGTCAGAAGGTACGAAGCTTCTTCCGATGGATACCTATGTAAATAAGGATTTTTATGATATCGCAGAATCCTGGATATCCACCATCGCCGGCAGTAACTGCCTGATCGTGAAGGATGAACATGATATGCTGATCATAAAGGAACGTAATCCTGTCTGGTATGAATCCCTGACGAGTGCAGGAGCGCATAATATCATTCTGTTTCCGCTGAAATCCGGAAACCGTCTGCTTGGATTCATGTGGGCGATCAATTTTGATACTTCACGAAGCATAAAGATCAAGGAAACTTTGGAGGTTACCACCTTTATTCTGGGTTCGGAGCTTGGAAACCATCTGCTTCTGGACCGGCTGAAGCTTCTCAGCTCGAAGGATATGCTGACCGGTGTTATGAACCGGAATGAAATGAATAATTATGTGGAAAAGCTGAGTCGTGGAGAAAAGCATTCCGGTTCTTCGGTAGCAGTTCTTTTTTCAGATCTGAACGGTCTTAAGCGTGTCAATGATTCCAAGGGCCACAGCGCCGGGGACCGCCTTCTGATCAATGCGGCAAAAGTGCTTCAGGGAGTCTTTGATGAAAAAGAGATCTTCCGCGCAGGCGGAGATGAGTTTACCGTGATCGCTCTGGATTTATCCGTAGAAGAACTCCATAAACGGATGGAGCAGATCAGAGAAGGGTGTAAGGACTATCCGGGGCTTTCTTTTGCTCTCGGAGGATGCTTCGAGAAGGAATGCCGGAATATCCGTATGGCACTCCGGATCGCCGATGAGAGAATGTACGAAGATAAGAGACGGTTTTACGAAGAGCATCCGGAGATACCTGTTTCAGGCAAAAGAGAATACATGGAGAAAGAACAGGCTGTGGCAGACGACAATGAAAGTCTGAATGAAACTGACCGGGATTATCTCACCGGCCTTTTGTCCATGAACAGCTTCCTGCGGATTGCCGAGCAGGGCCGTAAGATCATGCATGAGAAAGAGATTGAGACGGCGCTTGTATTTTTGAACTTCAGCGGATTAAAATTCTTCAATACAAAATACGGCTTTACCGAGGGAAATGCCCTGATCAGGGAAATGGCTTCTATCCTTGCAGCCTTGTTTGGAAAGAACAGATGCAGCCGGTTCGGGCAGGATCATTTTGCCGTTTTTACAGAGAAGGACGGACTGGAAAATAAACTGAAGACCGTTTTTAAAGAAATGAAGCGGGCAAACAACGGAAAAACACTTTATGTCCGTGCGGGCGTCTACCCGGATTCCATGGGAATCGTGGAAACCTCCCTTGCATGTGACAGGGCAAAGTATGCCTGT
>CADBOV010000233.1 GCA_902796385.1 uncultured Lachnospiraceae bacterium | reverse complement strand
GCTGTTTATAAAAGAAAATTCTTCAAAATGATCGATTCGCTTCATGCGATCCCGTCATAATGCATTGAGGAAAGGGACAGATGCAAATAGAGAGAATCTGCCGGCAGTGCTTGCCTTTGTTGACGAACAGTTGGAGGCGACAGAATGTCCCATGTGCCGATTGGGAATGGAAGGAAATAGGTAAAGGATGACGAAAGGCGTCTGTTATAGGAACCGATAATATGATATACTCATCGAAAAGATGATACAAAGAGGGTCATATTATTATGTGTTGTCGTTACGGTCTGGGGCTGGCTCCGGAAATAGAAGTGATTATAGATGAAATGAATAAATCACCACTGGTCGGAAAATGGAATGATTCCGTGGCAGTGAAGACTTCCGGCGAAATACGCCCGACGGATGTGGTTCCGGTGATCGCACCGAACAGAGAAGGAAAGCGGGCTGTATTTCCCATGCGATGGGGTTTCACCGGGAGAACGCTTCTTATGAATGCAAGGTCCGAAACCGCAGCATCCAAGCCCACTTTCAGGGAAGCCTGGGAAAGGCACAGGTGCATCGTGCCGGCGTCCTGTTACTTTGAGTGGGAGCATCTGACCGGAAATGACGGGAAGAAGCGTACCGGTGAAAAATACCGGATCCATCCACGGGGAGCTGCCATGACATGGCTTTGCGGTCTGTATCGGATTGAGGGAGGACTTCCGGTGTTTGTCATCCTGACCAGAGAGCCGGGGGAGGGAATTCGGTTTATTCATAACAGAATGCCGCTCATTCTGCCGGAGCTGCTTGTAAATGAATGGATCCGCCCGGATGCCAGACCGGAGGAAGTGGCAGCACAGGCATTAACGGATATGGTGTATGAAAAAGTGGGAAATGTATGAAAGCTCCGGAAAGGTGAAGAATGAAGAAGATATATCGATGGGAACCGTGGTTCTTCCTGTTTTTCGGAATATTCCATTTACATAGGATCTGGGCTTTGATCGACAGAGAATCCTATGCATCCTTTTGGCTTGGGGTTATGAAAAGCAAAGGCCTCATATATTTTTTACTGATGGGTATTCTGTCAGTGTTGTGTATTCTTGGCATTGTTACATTTTTCCGGGAACGGGGAAAGAATTATTGGTGGAGATGGATCTATCTTTGTGGAGGAGCCTATCTCTTGTTTGATCTCTTTGCCATTGCAACGGGACTGGATTTCTGGCAGAAACTCCTGGATAAGATGTTTGACACACAGTCATCGTATTGGAATATTATCTGGGGCTTCTTTATTCTGTTAGGTGGTTTTGTATTTGTATTAGGCATTTCCCTGTTGATCAAGGACCGGAAGGACCGGCAGAGCAGGAGTTGACTGACAGGGGCATGAAAAAGAGCATGAAAAATAGCATAAAAAGAACGTGAAAAGAACATGGGAATAACAGGAGTAACTGAATGACAGGAAATAGAAAGATTCTTACGATCATAGCTGCATCGGTTCTGATGATATCCGGTATGAGTGCGTGCGGAACAAAGTCTGCGGATGAAAAAACATCAACGGCTACGGAAGCATCGACGGCCGCGGATACATCAACGGCTACGGAAGCCTCGACAGCACCGCATACCTACACCCTTGAATCCTCCCATGAGGTGGATGGAAGACAGGGTGTGGCGTGGGAAAACGGCCGCTACTATGTGAGCGGCAGTACAACCCTTTCTGTTTATGATGCGGATTGGAAATGTATCAAAACCGAGACCGAGCCCTTCGGGAAGTTCGATGCGGAAGTAAATCATATCGGCGACATCGATGTGTATAACGGAGAGATATACGCAGGAGTTGAGTATTTCATGGACGGATCTGCATCCAATATACAGATGGCGGTTTACGATGCAGAGACTCTGGAACTGACAAGGACATTCATGTTCGAGCAAAGCAGCGGACAGACCGAAGTCTCGGGAATCGCAGTTGACCCGGACCACGGATGCATATGGATGTGCTCCTGGGCCATGGATGAAACCGGCGGCTATCTATACAGATACGATCAGAAGACGGGTAAATACCAGGGGAAAGTGCATATGGATCCGGCTCCACAGCTGATACAGGGGATTGCTTATAAGGATGGCTGGATCTACATCACTTCAGATGACGGAGATGCGGATGCTGATGCACCGGACCATGTGTATAAATGTAAGGTGGATCCGGCGTTGGAGGAGTATCCCGTGATCACCGAAAAAACGCTGGATGATGTGACCCGCCAGGGAGAAATCGAGGGGATCTCATTCAACAGGGAGAGAGATCAAATGCTGATCTGCTATAACAGAGGCGCGATCATTGTAAAGGGTATGCCGAAAGGATTCTATGAAGGCTATGATTCAGAGATCCATGAGGTATTTGTATATGATATTCGCTGACACAGGATCTTTTCCGGAACCGGCAGGATTCGAACACAAAGGTCAGGATCGAAAATTGGTGATTGGAAATGCCTTCGTGACATCTC
>CADBOV010000232.1 GCA_902796385.1 uncultured Lachnospiraceae bacterium | reverse complement strand
GGTGGTCACCATGATCTCCGCGGATACGATCGGCTCTTCCATATAATCGATCTCCGACGGATCCGGCAGGTTGGAGGGATTCGTCAGTTCGAGCATTTCCCCGTTGGTCTTATGGACACGGTAAACAACACCGGGTGCCGTGGTCACCAGGTCCAGATTGTATTCCCGCTCCAGACGCTCCTGGATCACTTCCAGATGCAGAAGTCCGAGGAATCCGCAACGGAAACCGAATCCCAGGGCGATAGATGTCTCCGGCTCATAATGCAGGGATGCGTCATTCAGCTGCAGTTTCTCCAGCGCATCCCGGAGCTCCGGATATTTCGCCCCGTCAGCGGGGTACATGCCGCAGTAAACCATGGGACGTGCCTTCTTATACCCCGGAAGCGCTTCCGCACAGGGTCTTTCCGCATCCGTTACCGTATCTCCCACGGTTGTTTCCTTTACATTTTTCAGGCTGGCCGTGATATAACCGACCATTCCGGCAGAGATTTCTTCCTGCGGGATAAACTGACCGGCCCCGAAGATCCCGACCTCAACCACATCTGCCTCTGCTCCGGTCTCCATCATGCGGATCCTTTTTCCTTTTCCGATGACACCGTCAAAGACACGGCAGAAAATGATCACACCTTTATAGGAATCATACACGCTGTCGAAGATCAGTGCCTTGAAGGGACCGTCCGGATCACCCGACGGAGCCGGGATCTTCTGCACGATCTGTTCCAGCACTTCTTCGATATTGATCCCCTGCTTTGCCGAGATCAGCGGCGCATCCTGGGCTTCAATCCCGATCACATCCTCGATCTCATTTTTCACCCGGTCCGGCTCTGCGGAGGGAAGATCGATCTTATTGATCACCGGGAAAACCTCCAGGTTATGATCCACTGCCAGATAAACATTTGCAAGGGTCTGGGCCTCGATCCCCTGGGCCGCATCCACCACCAGTACAGCACCTTCGCAGGCCGCAAGGGATCGGGATACTTCGTAGTTGAAATCCACATGGCCCGGAGTATCGATCAGATTGAAGATATACTCCTCGCCGTCATTTGCCTTGTAAATGATACGGACCGCCTGGGATTTAATGGTAATCCCGCGCTCCCGTTCAATATCCATATTATCCAGCACCTGCTCCTGCATCTCACGCTGGGTCAGGGTCCCGGTCTTCTCAATGATCCGGTCCGCCAGCGTGGATTTCCCGTGGTCGATATGTGCTATGATACAAAAATTCCTGATCTTTTTCTGGTCTAAATGTTCCATTGTCAAACTATCCTTCTGTTCTTTTATTCTTCGTATGATCACCGGACTGTTCCGGTTTGTTTGGATCTTCCCGGCTCATCCGGTTTGTTCCATATTCTTCCGGCTTTTTCACCCTTCCTCCGGAAGGATCGGAAGCTCCAGGATAAAGGTGGTTCCCTGTCCCTTCTTACTGTTGGCCGAGATGGAAATGTTGCAAAGCTCCGTGATCTGCCGCACCAGAGCCAGCCCCAGCCCGTTTCCTTCCTTGCTTCTGGACCTGTCACCCTGATAGAACTTATCATACATATGTGTCATCTGTTCCTGCGTCAGGCCGATTCCCGTGTCCCGTATGGTCACACATACCACGCCGGTATCCGACGGGTTATCCTCCATACGGATCTGCAGGAGTCCACCGGGATTTGAAAACTTGATGGCATTCCGGATCAGATTCGTCCAGATGTGATACAGCAGGTCCTCATCTCCCCGGTATACCACCGGATCCATTTCAATATCCAGCTCCATTCCCCTGGCTGTCCAGTCCTCTTCCATGGAAAGAACAACCCTTCGGATCTGTTCATCCAGACGGAAGGGGTCCTTCTTCGGAATGGTGGTCCCGTTATCCAGACGGGACAGCATGAGAATGTTCCCGGTCAGCGCCGTAAGCCGGTGGCAGTTATACAGGATCGCTTCCAGATGCTGACGCCGCTCTTCGGGACTTATGCTTTCGTCCTGCAGCAATGTGGCATAGCCGTCGATGGCGGCAATGGGTGTTTTGATCTCATGCGATACATTTGAAACAAAATCATCTCTTAAGGTCTCGATCGTCCCGAGCTCCTGCGCCATCTGGTTAAAGGAATTATAGAGATCCTCAAACTCGGCGATGTTAATATGATCATCCAGCCTTACCCGGACATCGAAGTCGCCTTTTGCGACCTGTTCCGTCGCATCGTTGATCGTTTCAACCGCACTGAATACCCGTTTCAGTTTCCGGTACAGCACGATATGAGCGATCGTGGTACTGACC
>CADBOV010000231.1 GCA_902796385.1 uncultured Lachnospiraceae bacterium | reverse complement strand
TGAATTTAATATATGTTTAATAAGTTCCTTCTATAATGACCTTAAGATGAAGAGAGTCAGGAAGGGGACTTATTATGAACGAACAGAATAAAAGCAATTACAAAAAGTTTATGCTGTTATGGGCCGGGGAACTGGTGTCCTCCATCGGAGGCGGACTTACCAGCTTCGGACTTGGCATATACATTTTTCAGAAAACGGGAAATGCATCCGGCATGGCGCTTATGACGCTGCTGGCGTTCCTGCCCGGACTGCTTCTGAAGGTGCCGGCAGGTGTGCTTGCGGACCGGTATGACAGGAGACTTCTGATGATGATCGGAGACGGATGCTCTGGTATGGGTGTTCTTTTTATCCTGCTCTGCATGCTGGGCGGGGAGGCTGAACTGTGGCAGATCTATGTGGGCGTGATCATCAGCTCCGTTTTTTCGGCACTGCTGGAGCCTGCATTTACGGCAACCATCACGGACCTGCTTACGAAGGAACAGTTCTCCAGAGCGAACGGTCTGGTATCCATGGCGGGAAGCGCCAGATACCTGTTCTCACCGATCTTAGCGGGATTTATCCTTGCATTCAGTGATATCAAGGTGATCCTGGTCATTGATATCTGTACATTTTTCCTGACGATCATTTCGGCGGCGGTTGTAAGAAACAGCATCGCGGCAAAACCGGTTGCGGAAAGAAAGCCCTTCTTCCGGAGTATGAAGGAAGGCTGGGATGTGATTGCAAAGAGAAAGGGACTGTTCCTGCTGATCCTGATCTCTTCGGCGATCACGATGTTTATGGGTGTTTTCCAGGTTCTGGGAGAGCCGTTCATCCTTTCCTTTGCGGATTCCAAAACCCTTGGGATCGTGGAGACGGTTGCTGCATCCGGCATGCTCTTTACCGGCGTGATCCTGGGGATCAAAGGAATCCGGAAGAACTTCGTGAAAATGCTCAGCATCGGACTGTTCTTTTCCGGAATCGGAATGGCATTCTTCGGTGTGTTCAACAATACCGTGATCATCGGGCTCTTCGGGTTCCTCTTTTTTGCGTCACTTCCGATTGCAAATAACAGTCTGGATTTCCTGGCAAGAACCAACATCCCGGAGGAGTTTCAGGGAAGAGTCTGGGGACTGATCGGTTTTATTTCCCAGCTTGGATACGTCATCGCATATTCGCTTTCCGGCATAACTGCAGATGCAGTCGGTGCAATGACCGGTGGCGGTGTAGGGAAGGGAGCAGCACTGACGATCACATTTTCGGGAATCTGTCTTGCAGTGATCGCAGTCGCTATGACACGGGTTAAAAGACTCGGGGAACTGGAAAAATCCACCGTGGCAGAAACGGTGAGCGTTCCCGGGCTGGAATGAAGAAGCAAATAAAAACAAACTTTGGAATAGGGAAACAAACGAAGAGAACAAGCCCTGGAACAGGGAAAGAAATGATATGAAACGGGGGAAGCAAAATGGGGAAGGATAGTGAGAAGGAAACTGAAAAAAAGAAAGGCGGAAAAGGTTTTTTGATCGTGCTCCTGCTCTTGTTTCTGATCGCAGCAGGATTTCTGATCTGGTATCTGTATTTCCGCGAAGACGGCAGTGATGCTACGGGTGGAACAAATGATTCCTCCGGCGGAACGAATACAGGTGCGCCGAATACAGGCGCGGCGAATACCGAGGCGCCGGATACGGAAGCGCCGAAGGAACCGACACCTGAAGAAATCGCCATGCAGGATCTGGATTCGGCCTATGGAAAGAACTGGAAAAGTATCATTGACCGGATGACGGATGAAACATTTGAAATGCTCTTCCTTGTGGAAGACGAGCAGGTAAAAAAGAAGAGCATAAAGAATGCAAAGGAACTTCGTGACTGGGCGGTCGGGCATGTTCTGGATGTCCGGGATCCGATGAACGGAAAGAAGATCAAGGACTATAAGGTGGAAAAGGTTACAACCATGACACCGGAAGAATATATAAAGGCTTATCTGGGCGAAGAGGAGACCGTGAATAAGTACTACGAATTCCTGATGAGTAAGGAAGAGATCGCGGTTGTCCAGATTACCTACACACAGTTGGACGGGGATAAGGAAACCGAGCGTCATGATTATGTGGTTGAATATAAGCAGGACGGAAAGTGGTATTCCCTTACCGGTGTTCAGGTGATTGACGGCATGCTGAAAGAAATCGAGTAGGCGCGTAAACGGCCGATGAAAAGACCGGTGGAATGATCGGTGAAATGATCGGTGATATGGCCGATGAGAAGACCGGTGGAATGATCAGCGGCAGAAAGCTTGACAGATTAGGAGAGGATCCGGATGATACAAGATATTTTTCCTTCCAGACTTGATATAGCATATAAGAAAAAAACACCCGCCGATGATTCGGTCATCATGGCGTTCAGGGACGGAAAGCTGCTTTCCCGTTACGACGGAAATGAACTGATCTTCCCAAGAGCAGCGGAACTGAAACGGGAAGATGTGATCTACCTTTTCACCTGCTGTGCCGCAGATACGGAGCAGATGGATCATTCTCCTTCCGGCGGGAATCCGGAGCAGACGGACTATTTTCTCCTGAGTGATGGGCCGGAGCTGCAGGGATATGAGTACCGGTCCGTGCGGGAACTCCGGAAATATAAAACCTCTTCGACCATCGGACTATTTGCTGCATTTACGGCATATCATCTTTCCGTCTGGTATGACGGAAGCAGGTTCTGCGGAAAATGCGGGGCGCGTATGATCCATGACGAGACGGAACGTGCCATGGTCTGTCCGGAATGCGGAAACAAGGTTTATCCAAGGATCAATCCGGCAGTGATCATCGGGATCCGGAACAAAGATAAGATCCTGATCACCAGATACCGGACGGGGTATGCCCACAATGCATTGGTGGCAGGCTTTGCCGAGATCGGGGAAACACTTGAAGATACGGTCAGACGCGAGGTCATGGAAGAAGTAGGGCTGAAGGTAAAGAATATCACGTATTATAAGTCGCAGCCCTGGGGTATGGCATTGGATCTTCTGGTGGGATTTTTCTGTGATGTGGACGGAGATGATACCATCCGGATGGATGAAGATGAGTTGAAGTATGCGGAGTGGATCCCCCGGGATGAGATAGAACTCCAGCCAAATAATATCAGCCTCACCAATGAAATGATGAGGCTGTTTAAAGATACTATGTAGTTTACGGGTCTACCAGGTGGTGTAAATATCAATGGTTCCGTAGGAACATCCGGTATCGTATACCTTTGCGGGCCCGAGGGTTGTCATAAGCGTTGAGTAGATCCGCATGAATCCCTGGTTGGCAGCTACGCAGATGTAACCTTCCTCGTCGCGGATGGTTCCGTCTTTTGCGACATGCTTTCCGGGAATCCGGACAGCGGTTGAAGTCTGACCGGGTTCGTGGATCGAATACCAGGTTTCCTTGTGTCCGTTGTAATGAACCACACCGTTGGAGCGTGTAAGATAATTACCTGCATGCTCGTAGGTGTTTGTGCTGAACAGGCGGATTCCGTTATAGTAGCTTCCGGTTGCATCCTTTGCAAGTTCTTCTTCTCTTGCCTTCTGGATGGAATCAATGACGGCCATCTCGCTTGCCATCTGATTTGCCTGAACCTGAGCTTTCTTTATGGCTTCAGCTTTTTTTGCGTTGTCCTTGTCAGTCTTTTCGTTCTTGGCGCGTTCCTTTGCTTCGACTGCCTGTTTCTTTTCAATCTGCGGGATCACCTCTTCCATTGTAGACTGAACCATGGTGTCAATTTTCCGGCCATTTGACTGTGCCTGTGCGATCGGGTCGCTTTGAACACAAACGATCACAAGACCGAGAGCCAAAAGAGCCATCTTTTTCATATTCATAATTGTACGTTTCTCCTTGCATTTTTTTTGCAAATGTAGAATATGTAGGGGATTATAACAATTATGTAACAATTTTGCAACATTTTTTAACAGATTTGTTAAATATTACCCCCGTGTAAGTGAAAAAGTACGGTTTTTCGTCATTATTACCCACAAATATCATAATTTTGACCGGTTTTGCCATGTATTCTCCGGGACAAAATCCGGCTCTTCGTCAGGTAAAAGTGCACATGAAAGGCCAGATGAAAGGTCAGATGACGGGTGGATCAAGGGTCAAATGACGGGCAGATCAAGGGGCAGACGATCGTGGTTGATATTCGTCATAAATCATGGTATATGATATATGTAATGCATCGGAAGGTAGTTGATGATTACCCGGGATGATAATGAAATTATTCTTATAGATATGAATGAGAATGATATAAATGAAAGTGAAATAAATGAAAGTGAAGTAAATGAAAGGAAAAAACGGTTATGGCAAAAACACTGATCGTGATCGATATGCAGAATGACTTTATTGACGGTAGTCTCGGTACAGCCGAGGCAGTTAAGATCGTTGATAACGTAAAAGCAAAGATTCAGG